>JBBTAL010000070.1:0-3652 GCA_038044225.1 Nanobdellota archaeon | reverse complement strand
TCTTGAGCAATTAAATTGGGATTTTTTTTTAAGTTTTTTGCAAAGCCAAAGCAATAGTATCTGACTCTCCAGTATGGAGTTTAAAGCTCTTCTTAATAAAATTAGACTGCTCATTCATTTTTTCATCTAGTTTTTCTATAACTATTAATTCTTTATCAATAAAATCCTTAATAATTTCAACTTCAGGCTTATAATTATCTTCTCTGTAAATAATTTCATCATAAACGCTCTGAGTTATTTCTATTCTATTAAATAGATTAATCAATAAATCCAATTTATTTAGCTTACTAAGATATATCAAAGGAGAAGCATTACTTATCATAAATTGCAAGCCTCTTAAAGTCTTCTCGTAATTCATCAACCCCATAGTGATAATTTATTCCTTTTCTATTAAGAATCTCAAAAAATTCGCTTAAGCTTACTCCTGCAATGCTGGCTGCTTTAGCTGCAGTAACTTCATTCTTTTGAAACTTTTCAAGAGCTATCTCAAGCATTTTAGATTTTATTCCGATACCCAAAACTTCTCTTAAAATAGCAGATTTAGTTGCTTTTAGATACTGAGATATAACATCTATCTCTTTAAGTTCTTCCTTGTATATCCTTACAGAAACACTGCTTTCCATGTATACATATGTGGTAATATGTATATAAACTTTTCTATTATAAAAAATTAAATAGAGTTTATAGGTTCTAAGATGATCTAAACCGCACCCAAAATCAAACTAACAATCCCCAATAATAAAGTATAAATTCCGAACCATTTCAAATTCTTTCTATCATTAAGTACATACTTAAAAGAAAAATTCATAAAAACCAATCCAATAACAAAAGTAACAATTGTAGGCAATAAAAAATCAGCAGAAATAACCTTATTTCCAAAAGTAACTAAATTAGCTCCTATAATCACAGGTATAGCCAATAAATAAGAAAATAATATTGCCTGTTTCTCCTTCAATCCAAAAAACAGCCCCGAAGACAAAGTCATTCCGCTTCGTGAAACACCCGGAATAATAGCAAAAGCCTGTGTAATTCCAATAACAAAGGCCCTAAAATAACTCAATTGAGAAGCATTCTTATTCTTAGACTTAGAAAAACTACCTATAAACAACACAACACTTGTGACTAACCAACCAGAACCTAAAATAAAAAGATTTCCAGAAATAACGTCAAAATAACTCCTAAAAATAAAACCAAATATTCCTGCAGGAATGCTAGCAACCAAAATTAAAAAACCAAGTTTAGAATTATCTGTCAACCACTTCCCATTAAGAATATCACGAACAATCATTATAATATCTTTTCTAAAATAAACGAAAACAGCCATTAAAGTCCCAAAATTCAAAGCCATCTCAAAAGCAAAATCTGCAGCAGATTCAATCAGTTTCCCAACTAAAGCCATATGTCCAGAACTAGATACTGGAAACCATTCAAGAATACCCTGAACAACTGCTAAAATCAAAGAGGAAATCAAATCCATATAAAAAGAAGAAAAAAGAAACTTATAAAACTACTGAATATCAGAACTCAATCAATTATTAAACATGTAATTACATTATAGGAGAGCCAACTGTCGAAGGAGTAGGAACAATTATCCCCATAGCTCTATCAACTGCATCATAGCAAGATTTTCGTATGTAAAGTGGATCAGATGGAAACAGACCAGCTAGTTGACCTAAATTAGTAGAAGATGCTCCAGCAGGCTCGATATTATCGCATATTTTTTTATCCTTCTTCCTAACTGCCTGATTTTGAATACAATTAATTAAAAGACTACCGCCCCGAGCTTCCTTCGAAATCTTTACACAGTAAGATTCGTCTTGAAGTATATCAGCCATATCATTATAACAATCATCTTTAAGCTCACCAGTTACTAAACCGCATATTGTAGGATCTTTTGTATAACGGGCAATAGAATAATAACAATAATCTTTTGATCCACTAATTAAACTACAAATTTCGGAATTATTTGTTCCTAAAGCATAATTAGAATAACAATTATCTATCCTTCCTTGTGGCGTTGGGTATTCAAGCGATTCTCCTAAGTATTGATTTATATTTTTACATAAATCTATATTTTTTTGTTTTATAGCAATTGCAGATATGCACATATCTGAATCATCATCATTTTCAGGTGCTGCAAAAGCAGTTTTTTTACATAAAGAAGGATCTAATGTTTGACTGACTATGCCCCAATAACAAGAAGCCTTCCAATTATTATTTAAGATTTTATCACATTGTTTTATATCAGTATTATTTAATAAATATAAAACTTGAGTCTTACAAGCGTCTGACCAATATTGCAGCCCATATTCAAATTCTGAATTGTTAAATCCGGAATTATTAGGATATTGTTTCTCAATTTCCTTAATATCATAAAGTTCTTTAGTTTTATCACATAATTTAACATTTAATTTTTGTAATGCAAGACCAACATAGCAATTTCTTTTCAATTCTAGAATTTTCTCATTTGAATATTCCTTTGAAATACCTGTACTTACATTTTTATAACTTATATCATCACAACCAGAGGTATCAACATTTTTTGAAAAACCTCTTATAAAAATAAAACCAATTATAAACAAACCAATTACTACGATAAAAATTATAAGAAATATCTTTGAAAGACCCATAATTTCAACAATCTAATATAGTTTATATAGGTTCCTTTAGACTATATTTTAAAAAATAAAAAACACCTTACTTGAAGCACATTTCTTAATCCTCAGTTTCAAAACCACTGACTCCGCGAATTACATTCAAGACACTGCGCTCTTCAGGTGTGATTCCATAAAAGGCATCTATCGCGCCAAGACGTTCAACCAATGCGATTATGTGTGGGTCCTGCAAACTTTGTATATTGGCCATCTCATCACCTCCAACAAACAAAGAACTATTTTCTTTATATACAAAGCACAAACAATAATATAACAATCAAAGTATATTTATTCTTAAATACTAAACAACTGAAAAGTAATTAACATGTTCTTTATAAACAGTTTCACCAAAAAAAGACAAAATAATGTCAAAAAAACAAGTGACTTTTTGTTTTTTGGATGCAAGAAAATTCTTCCAGAATGGAATTTTCTGCACAGAAGTTTGTTGATAAAGACAAACTTCTTGTGTTCAATGTGTAATTGTCAACACATCGACATAACTAAGGAGCTCGCAAATGATTTGTGTCGTTAACGCTTGTCATTCTCCAAACTCCAGTGCTTCCGATATCCTGGCGCTGCAATACAGAAATACTTCCAGGCCATAAAGAAAAGTGTCTTGTTGAATGTAAAGGCATACCAGTAAGTCTACTTATGACTGCTCTATGTATCCCATCTCCCAAAGCAATAACACTATCTTTCCCATTTTTAACCACCTCATCAACAAACATATTTATATATTCCAAATTTTCAACGTCAGATTCAGTAAAATTTCCTTCAATTACAGATTTCTTAACCTCAACAAATCTCTCATCGTGAAAAATAGGAATTCCAAGAGATCTTGCCAATATCCCAGCACTCTGTCTTGAAACATCATGTCCATTGGCGTATATTCTATCTGCTCTAAAACGATCTATAACAAGCCGATTAACAAGCATATTGAGTTGCCAAATGCCGTTATCAGTTAAACTGCTACCGTCATTTTCTCCAAGATGTATAAA
>JBBTAL010000069.1:0-1334 GCA_038044225.1 Nanobdellota archaeon | reverse complement strand
TGCAGGTACGGACTGAAACAAATTCCGAAAAACCCCTGCGCTGTTTATATAATATTATGGCAAAAACCACAAAGAATAAAGACGAATCTATTGTCGAGAAAGTAGCTCATGTTGCCGAGCACGTCGTCGAAGAAATAGGCGAGGCTGTTGAACACGTTGTTGAGACTGCTGTTGAAGGTGTTGAGAAAGCTGTTGAAGATATCGCAGGTGATGATGAGGCAGAAAAAAAGGCTAAGAAAAAAACTGCCAAAAAGAAGGAAAATTCTGAAGAGGCTGTTGCTGATGAAGAAGTAAAACCTAAAAAGAAAGAAATGTCTGAAGCAATGAAAGCAAGACTGAAGGCTATTGAAGGAAAGTTCAAAGAAATTGAGAAGATTGATATTAAGGAGAAAGTTACTGGAGAGAAGTCTGAGCCGACAAATACACTTGTTCCAATTGAAGATTATCTTAAGGCATCTATGCATCTAGGTCCTAGAGTTATTACTCCAAATATGCGTAAGTATATTTACAAAAGAAGAGCTGATGGGCTTGCAGTGTTCAACACGGCAATGCTTGATACTAAAATGCGCGAGGCTGGAGCATTTCTTTCTAAGTTTGCGCCTGAAGATATAATTATTGTCTGTAAAAGAGAAGCTGGATGGAGAGCAGTAAAATTATTTTCTGAGACCTTAGGGATTCGTTCATTTATGAAGAAGTATCCTGCTGGAATTTTGACAAATACTAATTTGAGTGATTTCTTTGAATGTAAGCTTGTGTTTATTTGTGACCCTTGGCTTGACAAGAACGCATTGACAGATGCAAACCGTGTTGGTACTCCTGTGATGAGTATTTGTGATAGCAATAATTATGCATTTGGTATTGACCAGATTGTAGCTGGGAATAATAAGAGTGCGAAGAGTTTGGGGATGATAATGTATTTGCTTGCTAAACTTTATATTGAACATAGGAAATTAGATGTTGCTCTTCCAACAATTGATAAATTTATAGATGATTGGGAAAATCTGGTTCCTCCGAAGTAAATTTATTTCTTTTTAAAATTCGGAGCAGAGATTATTCTTTCTTGCTGTTCAACTCGCGATATTGTTTTATCAAGATTATTCTTAAGATACGAAGTTCTTTGGTACATGATTTCCATCAAAAAATTTTTTAAGTTTAAAATTTTTGGATGATCAAAGTTTTCATTAGACAAACTTTGACATAAAATTAATTACTCTTTGATAAAATGCCCCTATTATAAATACCAAACTTATAGAGGTTTAGAATAATTGAGTTACATTTTGTTTCTAAACCTCTAATAGACAATTTGGAAAACAGGTAACCTAATCAACCAAATT
>JBBTAL010000068.1:0-3790 GCA_038044225.1 Nanobdellota archaeon | reverse complement strand
TTAAAACTAAGGTTTATAAAGCAAGTTTCTATTTAAATAGTGATGTCTGACGTGAAATCAAATCTAGTCGTTCAGAATATTGTTGCTACTGCCTCTCTTGGAAAAGAAGTTTCGCTTACTAAATTGGCGAAGATGCAGAGTAATACCGAATATAATCCTGAACAATTTCCTGGACTTGTTTTACGCGTTAAAAAACCTAAATCTGCAGTTCTTGTTTTTTCTTCTGGGAATTTAGTATGCACTGGAACAAAGAGTGTTGCGCAAGTGAAAGAAGTTGTTGAGCAGGTCATAAAGCAGCTTGCTAAGATTGGCGTTAGAGTTACTGCTAAACCTAAAATAACTGTGCAGAATATTGTTGCTTCTGGAAGTATTGATGTTGATTTGAATTTGAATATTTTAGCTTTGGAATTACAGAATACGGAATATGAGCCGGAGCAGTTTCCAGGTTTGGTTTACAAGTTGGGAACGCCTAATGCTACTTTTCTTTTATTTTCTAACGGTAAACTTGTATGTACTGGTACTAAGAATAGGGCAGAGCTTGATGATTCGATGGTCCAGTTGAATAAGAATGTTAAAGAAGTTTTGAAAAGATTGAAAAAGGAGAATGCATAATGGCTTTTACAGGTTTATTTTTACAGGAGTTAGCGCTTACTGATGATATTTTGTCTTCAGGGTTTCTTGGTTTGATTTTAGGATTTTTAGCGGTATTTTTAGTTATTATCTTTTTGGTTTATGTATATCTTTCTTTTGCTTATTTCGCAATTGCTAAGAAAGCTCGTTTGAGTACTCCTGGACTTTCATGGATTCCTTTTGTTGGGCCTTTAATTGTTGCTTATCAGACCTCTAATATGCATTGGTGGCCATGGCTTTTGGTTATTGGGTTTTTTATTCCTTTTATTGGTTTTGTTTTTTCTTTAGCATTTACTGTTTTTTCTGTCGTATGGCATTGGAAAATGTTTGAAACTATTGGTAAGCCTGGATGGTGGTCAATACTTATGTTGATTCCAATTGTTGGATTTATTCTTATAGGTATTGCTGCTTGGGGAAAGAAGTAGTTTGGTATAGTTAATGTTATAAATAGTTTATTTTTAGTGTTTTGGTATGGATGATAGTTCTGAAAGGCTTGATAAATATTTTAGAGACGAATTGTTGAATGATTTTAGGGATGCTGTTGGGCGAGGAGATGATTATTCTTCTGTTTTTACGGATTGTTTGAAAAGCATTTTAACTCGTAAGTCTGAGGCTCGAGTCGGAGGGGTTTATATTTCTCCTATTGAAATTGCTTGCGTTCCTTTTTTGATGGCTGTTGGTCTACTGGAAGAAAAACAAGTTAACGAAAGTAAGGCTTATTTTTTTACAGATAAGGCTAAAAAGTTGATTGAGGAAGATTAGATGAAACTATTCAATTTACTTTGAGATTTTTTCATTTTCAATATTACTGATTTTTCTGTGTAATTTGAGATAGGTTGTTTTATTCTGGTTTGAATACTGTTGAGGGCTTCTTGTAATGTGTTGAAGTTTTCTGATGGGTTTTTGAATGCTTCTCTGCTTGTTTCTCTTAATATGCCGACGCCACAAGGGGCATAGTATTGTGGTCTTATTTCTCTGAAGACCAGGCATGTGGCTTGACGCTTTATTGATTCTAAATATTCTGTTAATGCTAAACGGTTTACGTAATAAGCGCCTGTTACGCTATCGGCGTATTTTTTTCTACTGAATATTGTTTCGTAGTCACTCCATACGGTTTGGTTGTAAGGATTTTTTATGCTTATTTCAATTACCTCAAATGCAAATGTGTCTGGGATTAGAAGAAATTCATAATGATTGCCGAGATATTCTGCATTGAAAACTAAATATTCAGATATTTCTTGATATTGTTTTATTTTTTCTAATTTGTTTTTAGATATTGTGTCGTCTACGGCGGTTATTGCCCATTTTGTAGGGACTAGTTTTCTGTTCTTTTTTAAGCCTAGGAGTCCTGCCGAGAGGATTTTGATTATTGTTGATGTTTGAGTATTTGCTTTGTGGAGCTCTTGAATTGCTGTTGCTGATTTTGTTTCATGGTCGTTTACTAAGTAGTCTACTTTTGGTTTTACTGGGGCGTTTTCTTGTAATTCAGCTTTTTCTATGTCTGCTGCTTTTGGGATTAGAGGGCTTCTATCGTCTTGTTCTTTATTTACAGTTATTGGTTTTTTTAAATGGAACTCGGTTGCAATTGATTTATGTGTCATTGCTACTTCTTTCATTACCCCTAGAAATTTGGTTTCTAATTTTTTTATATTTGACATAGTTCTGCCGTAAATTAGTTGATTTCTATAATTTGTTATTTGAGAGATTGATAACTTGTTTTGGTGCCATGATTCTGGGGATGACATGATGCTTGTGTCTCCGGTTTCTTGAGGTGCTAGAATTCCTGTGTAAACATTAGGGTAATTCCATTTTCCTATAAATATTTCCGGCGGTGTTGAACCGCTGAAGTTTTGTATTTTTACTGGTTTGCCTATGAAAAATGTGTGTTTGTCGCAGTCTTCTTCGCCACAGGTTTTACATAGATTTGACACTTGATTTTATTGTGTGTTGAGTTTATAGGGATTATTGTGTTTGGAATTATCGAAATATTAATATATTTGAATATATTTGTTAAATTATGTCTAAATATGTTGCATTATCCGATGAAGTATATAATGAGTTGAATGCTTTAAAGATTGAAAGTGGAAAGTCCATTTCAGAAGTTATTATTGGATTAGTTAACAGTCGGAATGCATTATATAAAAATAAGAAAAAGAAAAGGAATATTATGGAGCTTTTTGGAGTTTGGAAAGATGATGCGGAATACTGGGACAATTTTGAAAAAGAAATTAGAAAAAGTAGAAATAATGCTAAAATGAGAGATGTTGTTTTATAATTGATTAATTAATCTTCGGCTTCTTGCTTTATGCGCTTTTTATGGATTCGATATTCTATGAATCCGATTATTCCTAGAATAATTCCGCCTATTATTGTGGCTATACCTATGTTTAATAAAGAATTATTATCTTTTGATAATTGAATTAGCGCAAAACCTAAAATTAGGGCTGAGAGTGTCGTTCTTATATATGAGAGAAATGTTCTTTCGTTGGCCAGAAGGGTTGTTTCTTCCTCTAGTTTTAGACTTTTGGTTTTTCCTCTTTTTTTCATTAATACTATTAATTAAGATTATACTTAAAGATTACTAATTGACTAGATTTAGTTTTTCAAATCAGAGATGCCGAGAAGTATGAAAAGAGCGCCTATCATGGTGACTAACCAGAATATTCCGCCTTTAAAGAATTCTCCTGCAGCGTTCCAGAAGTTCCAAGAACCCCAGCTCTGAGAGTAGTATGCAACTAGAATTGCTCCTACAACTAAAATCAATCCGACAAGAAGTTCAGACCATTTATTCATGCTTTGTTCTAAGATTATAGGTATTTAAAGATTTTTGTTGTTGGATATTGTTAATTTAAGTTGTTATTTGTATTGGAAAGTAAGGGGAAACTGATTGTATTGCTGTTGAATTTATTGTTGCGAATGCGGCGTATATTGTTGTTCCCACGAGTTGAGGATTGTTTGGAATAGATAAGTATGCTGTTGCTCTTCCGTTTGAATCAAGGAATCCTTGGAAGCTTGTAAGCAATGGAAGATTTAGAGCTACTATTCTTCCGTCGGGCAATGGGATTCCCGGCGAATAGCCATAAGATAATGCGAGAACATAATAGGAGTTGGGATTAGTTATGTCTTTTATGTGGAGTGGAATCGTTGTTCCAATTACTGC
>JBBTAL010000067.1:0-7900 GCA_038044225.1 Nanobdellota archaeon | reverse complement strand
TTCACTTCTCTCTCCTGTATCAAGAGTGATAGAAGGTCTCATTGTAACGCTAGGCACAAGTAATTGAGAAAGAATTGCCCACTCGGGTCTGAATGTCTTAGAGTTTACTCCTATTTTTCTAATTTCTTCGTCAGTGATTTTAACAAGCATCTCGCGAATTTCATTAGGGAACAATCTTTTCTTTCCATTGTAGAAAGATGTAGGTTTCTCTAATTTTATTCTATCACAATCAACATTACAGAAAGGACACTTTTTCTTATCACGGGCTTTCTTAGCTCTTTCAGCAGGAAGGCACTTCTTTTGTTTTTCTTCTTCAAGTGTTAGTTTTCCACATTGATGACAAAAGCTACGTAAAAACAATTCAATCAACGGAATATATTTGATATGAACCACCGGTCTAGCCAATTCAACGCTTCCAAGGTGTCCTAAACACTCCTTAAGTCGACCTCCACATGTTCTACATCTGACCCCAGGATCAACAGCTCCAAGTCTCAAGTCCATTAAACCACCATCAACAGGGAATCCATCAATATCATACAATTCAGGAGTTACTATCTTAGCCATGCTAAGCTTCTTAATCTGTTCGGGATTTACGAGACTAAATCTAAGCGATTTTACTTGTTTTTTTATTATTTCAATTGCCATTTTAATTATCAAAAGGTAAATTATATTTAATTGATTGTCTTGTAAATGCTGGTGCAAATGGTTCTTCCTCTGTTAATATAGTTTCAACCATTATACCACTAGCTAATCCATCAGCTTTGGCTCTATCGACAGCGTTATGTGGGGTTCTAACATCATAACCTCTAATTTGCCTAACATGCTCGTTACCAACCCAATAATAACCATCAACTTCATGAGTTCCAACAGTGCTACCACTGCTCGCGCTTCTAGCAGGCAAATAAGGAACACCTTCGATACTTTCCCATACAGCCACTTCAAATTCTCTTACCATCTCTAAATTTATTACCATTTTATTGTTCATATTTATTCTTTAGTTCAAAGCTTGTCATTATATGAAGTCCAAGCAACTCTTCTACAAGCAACTTGAAAGCATATGCGACTTCAATTGGCTCAATCTCTGCACCACCACATATAGGGCAATATATTTTATTTCTTATACCATCCTTTATTCCAATATTTCCACAAGATGAGCAAATATAAATTGTTGTTTTATCAGAATCATATCTTTCCTTTAATAATAATGATGCCCCATGAGCAACAAGAGCTTGCTGTTCCATTTCTCCTAAACGTAATGCTCCTCCTCTAGATCTTCCTTCAACTGGCTGTCTAGTTAATAATGTAACTTTTCCAGAAGCACGTGCCTGCAATTTATTCTTAACCATATGTACAAGTTTCAAATAATACATATTACCGATATAAATGCGTGCATCCATTTTTCTTCCAGTTACTCCATCATACATTTCTTCCTTACCATCATAACTGAATCCAGTATGAACTAGTTGCTTTTCTAAATCTTCAACTTTAGCACCCGTAAATGGTGTTCCATCGATAAAGCTTCCAGTAATCGCACCAACTTTACCAGCAAGAACTTCAATCATGTAACCAACAGTCATTCTTGATGGAATTCCGTGAGGGTTGAAAATTAAATCAGGCTTAACCCCACGAGATGTAAATGGAATATCTTTAGGGTCTGCAAGCAAACCTACAACTCCTTTCTGTCCATGAGGTGTGGAGAATTTATCTCCAGGTTCAGGAATACGATGGTCTCTAACTCTAATTCTTGCAATCTTATTTCCCTCACCATCTATAGTAATAAATACACTATCTACAATTCCAGATTCTCCTTGTTTAATTGCAACGCTTCCTTCTTTCTTTGACTGTATACTTAAGTTTCTTGCTTCAGATAAAAATTTAGGAGGGGTAGTTCTTCCAATTATAACTTCAGATGAAGATAACTGAGCTTCGGGATAAACAATACCATCATCTTCAAGGTATCTATAAGATGTTTCTGTTCTATATCCAGATACATCCTTATCAGGGATAGTAATCTCGTCCTTCAATCCACCAGCATAATTGAATTCAATAGATTCATATGGTTTGAAGTAAGTGCTTCTTCCCATTCCCCTCTCAACACTTGCCCTGTTCAGAATAGTTGCGTCCTCTAGATTATAACCTTCATAAGGCATAATTGCAACAACAATATTTTGTCCAGCGGGATAAAGTTTTAAAGTATCAAAAATAAAACTCTTTACAATTGGATTTTGAGGATAATGTAATATCGAAGAATTAGTATCTAATCTAACAAGATAGTTAGCAGCATATAATCCTAAAGACTGACGCAATGTTTTACTTCCTCTCAAAAGACGAGATGACTGGTCATGATTCGCAAAAGGTACAAGCGAAGTAACTAAACCAAATATAGCAACAGGGTCTATTTCTACATGCGTGTGCTTATCAGTCACAGACTCAGGAGTTTGTGCAACAAAAGCATCTTCTTCTTCAGCAGCATCAATATATTCTATAATTCCTTCTTTAACTAACTCGCGCCAGTTTAATGAACCTTGCTCAAGTAAAACAAGATGTTCATCTTTAAGTTTACTAGCTCCCTGTTCAACAACTATCAAAGGTCTCAAAACTCTTCCAACCTCACTAGAGATAACTATAGTCTTAGCAGGACTATCGCTGGTAACACTTAATTCATTAGGGAAATTACCTTTTCTTCTTTCAGCGCGAACAGCATTTACAAACAAATGAGCATCTTTAGCCATTCCAATATATTTTCCATTGAAAAATACATCCTTTCCACTTTCTTCATTTAATCCAAGAGTCTGTAATTGTTTTATAGTAGTTTTCTCATCAAGTTCTAATGCGCTAGAAATACGAGATAGAATAGCAAGGTTCTTTCTCAAACCTATTTCAGTTCCTTCAGGTGTTTCGGTAGGACAGAATCTTCCATAATGTGTTGGATGTAAAGTACGGGCCATAAAGTTCTCTTGTTCATCAGGAAGCATACTAGAAACTCTTTGCAATGAAGAAAGCATATCTAAATAATTATTCTTAGACATATTCTGAGTAACTCCGCTTCTTTCTCCAATCCAGGCACCAGTAGCAATGGCACTCTCAACTCTATGAGTAAATAAAGTAGATTTAGCAACAGTCTTAACAGAATAAAACTTTTTTCTCTTAGCTACTTTTTGCAATGTGTATTGAATATCTTTTACAAGAATATTTATATTAACTCTAAATAAATCTGCTAACAAATCTCCTGAAAGTTTTATGCGTTTGTTTGCATAATGGTCTTTATCAGTCCTCAAAGAATCATCTTGCTTAGCCTGTAAGAACTGTTTAAGCATCTTGCACAAGTTGATTGCCTTATCGAGACGAGATTCCTTTGTTAAACCAATATGAGGTAGGAAGTAAGAATCAATTCTCTGTTTAACTCTGTCTAAAATTTCTTTTTCCGTTCCTTGAATTCCAGAAAGCTCAGCAATCACTAAGTATGCATCTTTAGGTTGTTGTATTTTAGCATATTCATACAAATTAACAATTACTGTGTCCTCCTGTCTTCCAATATGTTTTGCAATTTCAGATTCAGTTAGCATTCCAAGAGCCTTAATAACAACAATCGCAGGAATATTTTTCAGCCTCGAAAATGTTGTTTCCAAAATTCCTTCAGCCGTTTCAGAAATTGTAGTTGGAATTCTATAAGGACCCCTCTGAGAAAACATGCGCAAACTTAATCCTCTTCTTCCTTCCTCAATAAATGGCTGGTTGGGAGCAAGATCCTCAGCCATAACAATTACTCGCTCATTTCCATTAACAATAAAATATCCTCCGGGGTCTAGAGGGTCCATGAATGTATTCCTTAATTCCTCTCGTCCCATACCATGAGTATTACATGTGTCGCTCTTAACAATTACAGGAATTCTACCTATCTCAACTTCAGCACTATCTGAGTTATTTCCGAAGTTTACTGTTATTTCAACATAAATAGGCGCAGAGTAAGTTAATTTTCGCAGTCTTGCTTCAGCAGGGCTAATCATCGTAATGCTTCCATCAGACTCTGTGACATTAGGCTTACCAATACGTATTTTTCCAAACTTTACCTTAACTTCTTCTTGAGGTATTGTATCATTCAACTCATAAACAATTTGTTGCATGCGTCGAGAAACAAAATCATTAAAACTCTTAATGCTCGATTCAACAAGTGAGTGTTGCTGTAAATATTTCTTAACTAAGATATGTTTATCTGCACTCATGCAACCACCCTAAAATAACTGCGAGTTTTATCTCTAAACTTTCTCTCAATTTCAATAACCTCTCCAATCACACAACCCTCAGGCAATCCCGGATCAGTCAATTTGATTTTTGGCAATTGAGAAACTGAAATGTTATACTTATCTATAATTTGTTTAACCTCGTCGGATTTGAGCTTTGTTTGTTTAGGTTGAAGAGCGTGCATGGTAGTCGGAAAATCATAATTTATTTATGACTTTAAAGATAAAGACAATTGCAAAAAGTGCTTTTTAAATCTTCCGCTTGTAAAAGCGGAATGAGTTAGCAATGCTTCGGCATTGGTAAATCTTTTGATTTTGCAATTGTCTTGTATTCTAACTAATAAATCAAATATTCTCAAAATCTAAGCAAATTTCAGCAAACAATCTTTTAAAAGTAAATTCTCGAATGTAATCTCTTCATCTTTTCTAACGCTCTATTTTGTATCTGCCTTACTCTCTCAACACTAACGTCTCCTACATATTTTCTTATTTCTCTTAATTTCATAGGCTCTTGTTCTTCATCAGAATCATTTCCATTACAAATGCCGAACCTAAGCATTATCACTCTTCTTTCTCTTTCGTCTAAACAATCCATCATCCTATAAACAGATTTTTTATCTTCAATTTTTATAGTACTCTCTAATAGATTTCCTAATGACTTGTCTTCAGGTTCTACACCTCCCTCTTCAAAACGTCCTATATGAATCTTTGTTGTTTCTCTAATTTTTATAGCAGATCTTACCGTTCGCGAAGATATACTCTTCATTTTAGCCATATTTATTATCTCTTCTAATCCTGGAGTCCTTGCGTTTTCTTCAAAAAAACTTCGTTGTATTTTTTTAATTTTATTTATATCTTTAAATAATTGATTAGGTAATGGCAATGCATAAATTTCTTCAGGCAACTGGATTCTTAACATCTGCATAATCCAATTAGAAGCATATGTTCCAAATCTTACTCCTCTATCAGGATCATATCTTAATACAGCTTTTTCCAGACCTATATTTGCCATCTGAACAGAATCCTCCACAGACAGCCAAGATTTGTTAAAACTCCTTGCAGAGGCTATAGCTAATCTTAAATTTGCAGTAACCAGAGCCCTCTTTGAAGCATTATACTTCTGCAATTTTGAAAATTTATTCCAAGTTTTTGTATCTCTTCTTTCTAACCAATATTCTACTTCTCCATTTTCCCAAAGATTATTAAACAACTTTAAGTATCCTCTGGCTACATCTTTCATCTCTTCAAATTTCATCCCTTCAAGTCCCAATAATTTTTTAAATTTCTCTGGAACTCTCTCCTCTAAAAGAACAATATTTGTTGCAGCTATTATTCCTGGATTTGAGTCTACCACTTGTCTTATCGCTTTCCCATACATTATTTCTTCGTCTTTTGTAGTTTGGGAATATTTAAGAGCCTCCACCGAGAATAAACTTAAGTCATAATTCTGTCGAACCATCAAACTATCTAAATTTAGGATTTATAAAAATTATGTTTTCTTCCTAATATTCTATAAGTTAAATTAATTTCACATTATCTTGCTGTGAGGCTAATTAATACATACGAACTATTGAAAGCTATGTTTCTAAGAGTGAAGATGGAAAATGGCTAATCCACAAAACAACTGTAACTGATATTAAACCAGTTTCGTATTTTGAGAAGGTTTTAGCAAAGGGGCTCTGAAAAGAGCCTCTTTCTTCTCAAAATGAAAAGCGAAATGTTTATAAGTAACTACAAGTTACCATATAGTAACTTAAAATTACTATGGCATATCAAACTGAGAATGAGAAAAAAGCACTCCTTATTTTATTTAAGGATTTTACTAGTTACCACAATGCTAACACCATTAGTAAACAACTCGGCATTTCTAGAATTGGGAGCATGAAATTACTCAAAAAGCTTAAGGCAGAGAACTTAGTGATTGCAACAGTAATAGGAAAGTCCACAGTTTACAAACCAAATATGCAAGATAGTTATGTGCTTGACCTTATCACATTTATTTTGGCAGAAGAAGCGAATGAATTTAAGCGGTGGAAAGAAGAGTTTAAAGAGCTGTTTGTAGATGGTAGGATAATCTTGCTATATGGCTCTACTATTAGAGATTATACAAAAGCAAGAGATATTGATATAATGATACTTAGGAAGGCTGGAGACTCTGGACAAATCCATAAAGTAATTAGTGAAAAACAACAGTTATTGCCTAAGAAAATTCATGCAATTGATTTGACATCTCAAGAATTTATGAAAAATGTGCAAAATAAACAAGTCGCAGTCATAGATATTGTTAAAAATGCAATCATATTATATGGACAGAATAAATACGCAGAATTACTAAAAAATGTCTCAAGCCTCTAAACAAGTTGATTGGTGCCTTACAAAAGCTCGGAAAGAGCTGGAAGAGTGCAAGAAACAAGGTCTAAAACCAAAACATCGAGGATTGATTAAGGTTTCTTCAAACGTTCAAGAAGCAAAACGACATTTAACCAAAGCAGAACATGATTTACAAGTAAGTGAATATCTTGTAAAAGGCGGATTTACAGATACCAGCGTCAGCACATTATTTTACACGATGTATCAATGCTTTTTAGCCATCTCTTCAAAATTTGGCTATGAGTCTGGCAACCAAACGTGCACAATTTCTTTAATAGAATATCTTATAGAAGAAAAGAAGATAGCAGTTGATAAGAGATTTGTTGCATATTTTAAGTATGAAGCGGAAGAGCAGGTAAAAAATAGCATTATTGAAATGCGTGAACAATATACTTATGGCAGTGAGATAAAAGCTGAAAAATCAAAAATAGACTTTTTCATAAAAGAATGTAAAGAGCTTATTGACCTTACTAAGACTATAATTTATGGATAAAATAGTTAATTTTTCTAAAAACCTCTCTTGCTCGACTCTCCTCAACAGGCTCGGAGACTCACTGCGGAGTTGAAAATGGCCCCGAAGGTCTTCATGCTCCGCAGCGAGAGAAAGCCCGCAGTGAAACGAGGAGCTTCACAGCAAGAGAGAATGAAGATATCTCAAATCCCTCTTATAAATATAATTTTCAACTCTCTTGTTCGACTCTCTTCACAGGCTCAGAGACTCACTGCGGAGTTGAAAATGGCCCCGAAGGGATTTGAACCCTCGACACCCGCGTTAAGAGCGCGGTGCTCTGACCAGGCTGAGCTACGAGGCCTTACATAAACATCTGATAAAATGCCTTTTAAATATTCTCTTATATACAATTCTGTTTTTTATAATCTTATTAACAGAATTGTCTTATTAGATAATTATGAACTAATAAATTGTTCAATCATCAGAATTATCTATAGCCAAAGTTTAAAAGTAAAAGCCTAAAGAAATAGTTATGAACATTAATATACTAACATTAGAAGAAATAGAAGCAATAACTCGAGTGAGCTTAAAAAATAACTTTCCATTATTCAGAGAAGAACATCATGTAGATGCTTCATTTCTCGATCCGCAAATGACATATTTTTATATAGGGTATAATGAAAATCCAAACTGCATAAAAAGAGAAAGACTAGAAAGCAGAACGCAGTTTAGCCTCAATGTTTTTTTACCTACCACTTGCTGTTTATTATATATTGAGCTTGAAAGATCTCAAAGAGGCAAAGGTTTAGGATGGAGTTTATATGAAACGGTTCATGAC
>JBBTAL010000066.1:0-3559 GCA_038044225.1 Nanobdellota archaeon | reverse complement strand
CAACCTCTTTCCTAATCGAAACTTTTTCAATAAAAGGAGGATTTTTATCAGGTTCAAGTTTTTTAGCAAGAGTTATATTATCTAATATCTCAGAAAGACTACCGTTCAGAATCTTTATTCTTTTAGTTAAAGAATTTATGATTTTACTGTAAATCCTAGCTTCCTCGGAATCAAAATTTTCATATCTTGAATAAATCTGGTTAAGCTCATGAGCCATCATAACCTCTACATCCAGATTTTTCTTTAGATTTTCAATCATATTATCTCGCCAACCTTTTTTTGTAAAGCCCCAATCTGCTTTTTTATTTTCAAAACACCCTCAAAATCCTGTTTTTTAAAAGATTCTTCAAGCTCATCAGATAGTCTACGCATCTCTGTCAATAACCGATTAAGCAGAAGAACATCCTCTTTTCTCATCAGAACCAGAAAGAAGAATTAGTTTATATATCTTATATTAAATTAAAGATTATTCTTCTTAAGCACTATCGCTCTGTACCCCAAACCTTTGCAAAACCTCTTTAGGATTTCTATAGTAATCTACAACTATCTTTTGAACTTCTTCAAATCCAAAAATCTTTCTCTGATATAAGGCATAAAGTAATTTAGACCTCTGAGAAAA
The DNA here is from genome assembly GCA_038044225.1 of Nanobdellota archaeon. Lineage (GTDB taxonomy): Archaea > Nanobdellota > Nanobdellia > Pacearchaeales > GW2011-AR1 > SICU01. The sequence continues at coordinate 2,940 of JBBTAL010000066.1, read as the reverse complement.
CTCATTTTGCAACTCCTGCACACTTATTCCATTACGGATAGATATTTTTTCAAAGACTTTACTCTGTTTCTTAAAATAGAAAATATCTTGAGAAGCATTCCATATAAAAGGAGTATTCACAAGAACCACACCATCACTCTTAACATTAATTATCTCAACAATTTCTCTCAATCGTCTAGTTTCATTTTTCTTAATTATCGCATGAGTCATAATAGCCACACAATCAAGCGAGTTAACGAGCGTTGGCGATAATTCTATAGGGGGAGTTTCTAAACGCTTTATCAAAGTATCTACAGAATCCGCGTGCATTGTGCTTATTGAAGGGTGTCCAGAAGCCATTCCTTGGAACAAAACGAAAGCTTCTCTACCCCTAACTTCTCCAACTATTACATAATTTGGATTTTGTCTAAATGAGTTCTTAAGCAAATCAAATAAATCAATTTCTCCAACTTTTCCAGTGCCAATTGCAATTCTCGCAACAGCAGGAATCCAATTCTCACGAGGTAAGTTCAACTCTCTAGTATCTTCAATGCTTATCACGTGAGCCTCTGGTGGGATAAAGAAAGCAATTGCATTTAGCAAGGTAGTTTTCCCAGAGGAGGTACCTCCGGAAATAAATATATTTGATTTATATTGTATTAATATCCAAAAGTAAGCCAGCATTTCAGGGCTCAATGTATTGAAAGCAATTAGTTGAATAGGAGTCCACGGAATCTTTGAAAACTTACGAATTGTAAAAGTAGGTCCATGTGAAGTAATATCTTGAGTGTAAGTAGAATTAACACGACTTCCATCGGGAAGAGTTCCATCAAGCAAAGGTTCAGAATAAGAAACATACTTTCCACAACGTTGAGCCAGTTTCTCAACAAAACTTGACAAATGTTCGATTTCTTTAAATTTTAAAGTCGTTTTAATATTATGATAATTTCTGTGAACCACATATATCGGAGTGTTTATCCCATTACATTCAATGTCTTCTATAAAATAGTCTCTTAAAAGAGGCTCAACCTCATTCAGTCCAACAAAGTCGCGATATAGATAATAAAATATTTTTTCATAACTCCCAATTTCTATCTTAAGGTTAAGTTCACTTATCAAAAACTTAGCAGTCTTATCCACATATTCCATTATTTTTTCAGGAGTTTTTTCAGTTACAACATTTACATTAATCAATTCAATCATAGCATCTTCAAGCCTTTTTATGACATTTTTCTCACTATTGCTAAGAATAGGTTCCTCAATATCATATATAAGTTCTCCAACTTCAGAGTCCCAATAAATATGCGCGTTTGCAAAAGGCTCTATTAGTGCGTATCGGACATCAACTTTAGTTTTGTCCGTAACGCGTGGCAAAGCAGGAACTGCCGGATTAGGATTTATACTCACAATCGTCATAATTTCACCTCAACAAATAAAAAGCTCAAAGACATTTAAATCTATCTTATCAATTACCTTCAGTAATATCTATCCAAAGTTTATTATTAACCGTCCCTTTATTTGTTATAAAAAACTCATAAGGTATGCTCACAGGAGTGAACTGCTGAGAGTCCAAACTATCATTACCATCAAAAGTTATATTATATTTATAAGACATATAAAGACTTATTTTATAACTTTCTGTAAGCTCTTGAGTTGAAACATTAATACGCCCTATATCTAAAGAAAGTCCAGGTTCAGAATAACGAACATTAGACTCATCTAACACATATCTAATAGTATCATTTAAAGAATCAATGAATATAATGCCCCTCTGGAGTCCAAAAATTACCTTTCTTTTATTTCCCGGCGCATCAAGCACATCAATAACTTTAGAATCAAAAACATTCAAAGATTCAATTGTCTGTTCAATAACCGAGCGGTCTCTAAATTCTTTTATCTTCGGCGTCAGTATGGCAAGAACCAAACCAATAAGAGCAATACCTATCAAAGTATAAATTACAGTTTCAACCCAAACCTGTCCTCTTCTTTGACTTAAAATCATCATTTTCAAAGCACCACATCATTATAACAAAGTGAAAATTCAACAACATCTGCTACAGCACATATCTCCCCAGACACAGTAATTGGAGATAACTCGGCTTTCATATATTTTTTATTAGCAACATAACTGCGTTGCCCGCCAACACTCGGAAATTCAATGGGGGCATCACTCGATTTTCCAACCATCCTAACTCCCGAAACAACAGTGATTCCATTCTTGATATCATAAACATCAGAACTTCCATCATCATCTGTAAGAGCAACTCTAAATCCAACAATTCCTTCTTTATTGAGCTTTATTGAGAAGCCAGTCTTTTTATCAGTTGATACAGTAATATCATAACAATTAAACTTGCTCTCCGGAAATTCAACTCCTTCAAGTGCATCAAGGCACACTCTACTGTCACCCAAACTATCTTTAACAAATGGAATAACTACTGAAAAAATAATTCCTCCAATTACAATAGTTAACACAAGCAAAAGTACAGTAGCAATAACAGGACTAACTCCTTTTCTATCCATCACCATGATAATCAGAGTAAAAAATAGTTTTTATATGTTCTTGCTGGAATAGACCCAAATATATTATATAATGATGTTACTTTAAAGTTATAATATTACAAAGATTTATAAATGGTACGATTTTCGATTTAATATGCTAAAATTTAAAGTAGATACTAGAAGAAATGGTTTTGAATCGGCAGTAGTTACTGAAGGTTTATTCGATGAATCTCTTACAGAATTAAATAGAAGAGGTTATGAACTTATTTCTCTTCAACAAAACGTAGATTTAAGGATAAGATCTGGGCTAGGAGCAAGGATTTGTCAAAAGCACAATTTTATCAAAGAAGGTGCTGTATATCATAAAGGAGAAAGAGGAATAATTGTTAGAGATTCTCCCTATTTATAGTTATGGCACATAATATTCGTATAGCTCAGTCATAAATTCCTGTTTGTTTA
>JBBTAL010000065.1:0-2251 GCA_038044225.1 Nanobdellota archaeon | reverse complement strand
AGGCATCCTAGCTAAGAATTCTCATGGTTTAAGAGAAATAATTATGGAACTTAGAAAAGAATTTGGAAATATCATGAGAATACAAGATGTATATTCAACTTTTGGAGTTATAAAAGCAGATATCACCCCCGCAGGAATATTTATTTAACTCATAATTTTCAACTCTCTTGTTCGACTCTCCTCAACGGGCTCGAAGACTCATTGCAGAGTTGAAAATGGCCCCGACGGTCTTCATACTCCGCAGCGAGAAAGCCCACAGTGAAACGAGGAGCTTCACAGCAAGAGAGGATGAAGATATCTCAAATCCTAGATGGCCCCGACGGGATTTGGACCCGCGACACCCGGCTTAAAAGGCCGGTGCTCTACCAGGCTGAGCTACGAGGCCGTAGTTCAATAAGTCTATCGAAATCAAAACAAAACCGGTTTTTTAAACGTTAGCTATATCAAAAAAGAGTTATCTAGGGTTACCTTTTTCTTAGATATACATAAAGTAATGGACAGAGAGATAAAGTTCTTTTATTCTCTTCATTCATATCATACCCAGAATCTGAAAGATTATCTCTAATCTCTTCAACTATTTTTCTTACCTTTTTTATATTCATCTGTCCAGCTCCATGGATTGCAATATAAGGTTTATTCTGTTTCAAACATCTTTTAATTTCTGAAAGTAGTATCTCTTCACCAGAAGATTGATGAATAAAAAATATATAATCTGATTCGGCAAGAAACTTTCTTATTTTATTGTCTACTTCTTCTCTAACTTTTTCTATGTCTTGTCCATATTCTTGAATCAGAAATTCAGTCATCCCATCAATATAACCAGACAAATAAAGATTGCATAATTTTCTACCTTCTTTCCCATATTGTTTTCCTATATCTTCCCTTACATTCTGAGCTTTTTCAATTTCTTTATTATCAAACAACTTTTTAATATAGATAGAAAGAGTTAATATTGTCCTTAAATCATGTTTTAGATACTTAAGAAAGGGGTTAATGTTTTTATTATCTGGAAGTTCTTTCTTAAATTCTTGAACTCTGTTAAAGAAATCAATATCTATAATATCTAAACTTTTTCCAATTTCGAGAGTCGAATTATAAGATTCTCTTAATTCATTTTTATCTTTCTCATTTAGTTTACTTTTATCGCCTAAATATAAATCTCCTTTAACATAAATTATTGTAGCATAAGGGTTATTATTTAAAAAGTCCTTGCTAGATTCTCCATTCATTAATATATCTGGGTCTAATTTTTTTAAGTTACGAGTACCTTTTATTACATCCCAAACTAATCTAATACCTGCTATAATATCAACAGTCATAGATTTCTTTTCTGAGCTAAAAATTCAGCATAACTTGCAAGATTATCTTTTATAAAGTTCTTAGATCCAGAAGAAATGCTTCCCAAATCCTTTAGTTTAATTTCATCTTCATCTTGAGAGATTACTCTCTTTTTATTTTCAGCATTAACTACAAACCCCTTATCATCAATACCATTACCTAAATCTTTAAGAAATTCCTTCATCATAGGTTTATTAACTAAAAAAGAAACATTACTCTCTGCAAAAACCGAATCCCAAGTGAAGTTATCCATCATTACGTGAAAGCAAATTTATTACATAAGACAAAGAACAAAGAGTATATAAACCATTTCTTTTAAAAATCGATTATCTATACGTTCTCCAAGTATGCTCGCACTTAATACACTTGTAAAACTTAGTTTCAGACTCATCAGAAGCGCGAGTCTGCATTGTCCAGAAATATGCCTCTTTCTGCTTACAAGAAGGGCATTTTATCTCAACAACTGGATATGTATTAAGTTTAGACTCATCAACAACAGCAACCCTATCAGGAACAGAAATTTTCTCAGAAGCCTGAATCTTTAATTTCCCTTTAAATTTGAAACCACACTTCGCACAAACTGGAGATTTATCTCCTTCAACGAGCAACATTCCCCCGCACTTTGAACAAAATTCCATAAAGATAAAAATCAATCCTTTAAAAGTATATTAATCTTTCGGTTTCCGAAAGGTTAGAAATTAAGGATTAATGATTTATTAATCTTATAGGTCTTACTTACAAAACCCTCTTTGATCCGCAGACCTTGAACCTTCGAAAAATATAAGCTTAATCCATCCAATTCCAGGAATTCTACCAAGTGCCTTACCAACAAACTGCTCTGGTTCTATACCCAACTCCCCAGGAAGCTGAGCAAAATTATTATCTCCTTTAGTATCATAAGGATCAACACGAA
>JBBTAL010000064.1:0-1952 GCA_038044225.1 Nanobdellota archaeon | reverse complement strand
ATTCTTTTACTTGACGTGACTCCGCTTACTCTTGGAATTGAGACTCTTGGAGGAATTAAGACTGCATTGATACAGAGAAATACTACTATTCCCACTAAAAAATCTCAGGTGTTTTCGACTGCCGAGGATAATCAAGGTGCTGTGACCATTCATGTATTGCAAGGTGAGAGAGAGATGGCTACAGACAATAAGAGTTTGGGTCGTTTTGATTTAATAGGTATTCCTCCTGCGCCTAGAGGAATTCCGCAGATAGAAGTTACATTTGATATTGATGCTAATGGAATTATGCATGTATCTGCAAAAGATTTAGGTACTGGAAAAGAGCAGAAAATTAAGATTACTGCAGAAAATAAACTTTCAGAGAAGGAAGTTGAAAGAATGAAGAAAGAATCTGAAGAATTTGCTGAAGAAGACAAGAAGAAGAAAGAGAAAGCTGAAATAAAGAATCAAGCTGACTCGCTTGTTTATACAATTGATAAGTCTCTTAAAGAATTTGAAGGGAAGATAAGTGAAGATGAGATTAAGGAAATTAAGAAAGAGAAAGAGGACTTGAAAAATAAACTTGCTGGTGGAGATACTGAAGAAATAAAATCTGCTATGGAGAAGTTGAATAAGAAATTGCATGATGCTTCAACTAAATTATATGAGAAAGCGCAAAAAGAAGAGAAGCAGGCTAAAGATCACGAGATAAAAAAGAATGGAAAGAAAGAGGATAAAGTAGTTGATGCTGAAGTAGTTAAAGAGGAAGAGGAGTAACTTCTTGAGGAGTTACTAATGGTAGCAGAAGATTATTACAAGATTCTTGGTGTTGATAAAAATGCTACTGATGAGCAGATTAAGAAGAGTTATAAACAATTAGCTAAGAAATATCACCCTGATGTTAGTAAGGAACCTAACGCCGAAGGTAAATTTAAAGAATTGTCTGAGGCTTATGCAGTTTTATCTGACAAGCAAAAAAGACAGCAGTATGATGCTTATGGAAAGGAAGGATTTTCGCAGAGATATTCTTCTGAAGATATATTTAGAGGATTTGATACTTCTCAATTTGAAGATTTATTTGGTGGTTCTATATTCGAGTCTTTTTTTGGAGGCGGTTTGAGAGGACGTAGAAGGAGTAAGGGAAGAGATTTACGCGTTTCATTAGAAATTAGTTTTGAAGAAGCGATGAATGGAGTGCAAAAAGAATTGAGAATAAGAAAACATGATATGTGTCCTGATTGCGAGGGCACTGGAGCTGAGGATGGCGAGTTAGAGAATTGTTCTGCTTGCGACGGTAATGGTCAGGTTCGTAAAGCCACTCGTACTCCGTTTGGGAGTTTTATGCAGGTCGGAATATGTTCTGAATGTCGTGGACAAGGAAAAGTTCCTGAAAATACTTGTAAGTCTTGTGGTGGGAGCGGTAGCGTTGAGATGACTAAGAAAATTAATGCTAGAATTCCTGCTGGAGTAGACAATGGTTCTACTTTACGCGTTTCTGGCGAAGGCGAATATGCTGGTCCGGGAAATGGAGCTGGTGATTTGTACATTGAAATTAGCGTCGAGGAGTCCGAGATATTTAGGCGAGATGGAGACGATTTATATTTGAATTTGCCTATTACTTTTGCTCAAGCTGCTTTAGGTTTTGAAATTAAGATTCCTACTTTAAAGAAGGAAGTTACAATTAAGATTCCTTCTGGAACTCAGACTGGGACTCATATTAGATTGCGTGGAGAAGGTGCGCCCGATGTTAATGGGCACGGAAAAGGAGATATTTATGTTGTTTTAGAAGTTATTACTCCTTCAAAACTTTCTAAAGAACAGAAACAGCTTTTTGATAAGCTCTCTAAGTTAGATGAGAAGAAATCTATATTTGATAGGATTAAGGATTGGGCTAAACGATAGTTAAATTAATAATTTTATTTGATTGTCTTTTTACAACTCTCTTTCTACTCGCCAGCAGGCTCTGATACTCG
>JBBTAL010000063.1:0-5410 GCA_038044225.1 Nanobdellota archaeon | reverse complement strand
CGAAAAATATTGTAAACTTATCCATATCAGAAATTCTGCCAAAGCAATTACTAAACTCGGAGTCGAATCAAAGATATATGTAGCAAAGAGGATTCCTACAATAGATAATAGCAACAGCCAAGCATTTGATTGTAATGAAGTGTTTAAATTAAAAGTCTGGGCAATAAGAAAAATACTAAGTGTATAAAGTAAAGCTCCAAGAACCAGAAGTGAACCTCCTATCATCGGATAATCCTTTATTCTGAACAAGACGCCCCCAGCATAAGCTCCGAGAGTAGCTATCACTAAAATTAAAACTTTTAATGCGGAAGGCATTCCAGACCAGTTTAATGCGATTAACCAAGCAATACCTAAAGCAATCAGTATTGAACCTATGGTTGAAATAACTGCTCCAAAAGAGATATGTTGCTTAAGTTCGATACTTTCAATAGACTTACCCATCAAAAAGCTAACAAATTATTATTTAAATACCTATCTTAGTTCACTTTAAAAGCATTTCTACTTCCCAATCCCCAATATTACTTCATCTACAAGCAACGAAGTATTCTTAACTACATTTTCAAACGATTTAATAAAACTTTCATACGTCAGACCATTCTCGCGTTTATAATTACACCAATCACAATATCTACCATTACAAGCAGGCCATTCGGTAGAAGACTCAATCTTCTCAATCAACTCAATAGTATCTTTCTTCAACTTCTCAAGCTGTTCAGGCGTTCTCTCAGAGGTAACTTGTTGATTGAAATTAAGAAAATGCCATATCAACTTAACTTTGATATCTTTTCCAAAAGTTTCTCGTAAACCAATGTCGTAAAGGGCAAGCTGTCTATCATTATCTAAATCCTCTTTCTTCTTCATAGATTGATTTGTCTTATAATCATGAACCTCATATGTTCCATCAGGAGCCATATCCAAACGGTCAATAAATCCTTGAATCTTATATTTACCTTCAGAATCCAAAGGAAAAAGTATTTTGCGTTCAATTGCAAGAACATTTTGCTTAAACGGTTTATTCTTAGTATAATAATCCATCAAAAATCTTATCCCTTTATTATACGCATCAATCTCACTCCCATTTTCAACTTTAATATTTTCATCAAACTTTGAAGTCCAATTATCTGTAAAATATTCAATCAATTCATCTACACTAACTTCTCTATGTTTAATCTGATGATAAAGCCACTCAAGTGCCTCGTGAACAGCACTTCCAAGAAAAAGAGGCATCGCGAGAGGCATTGGAGGAACTTTCTTATCAATATATTTCAACTTATAAAATTCAGGACAGGATTCATAAAGCCAAAGGCGAGAATGTGAATATATTTTTTCTCCATTCCCAGAATCACTTTTACCAGCTCTTGCAGCCATCATCATCTCCAATCATCTCAGACACAAAAGAAGGCATTATAAAAATGTGTCTATAAATTTTAATTATCCATTCAAACCAATATCCTCTAACTCATATATCTCTCCAATAATCCTTTTAGAAACTATTAATGATTAGAAAACTAAGTGAATATATTCTTTTTCACTTACTATTCTGTAACCTAAAGATTTTATCTCTTCATTTATGTGACCAATAACTCTATTAAATCCTATTTTAGAGTCTTTGTATATTCCAGTAGCCATTAAGTCATGACGTGAAGCTCTATAATTTGGATATTTAAGTAGTTCAGAAAGTAAAAATGAGCTTCCTTCTCCAAAGGTAACTGGATCTGAATTTTGATTTTTTAAGATTTCGCCATCTATTAAAAGATGATTATTAACTCTATCAAATGTAATTTTCTTTCCATTTGAGTTTACATCCTGTAATTCACGAACGGTTTCCTTATTATCAGCAGTATATAATCTAGAAGTTACTCCTTTGAACTTTAAACTCATTAAAAGATCTTTGGGAATAAAATAATTTTCTGCAGACTCTTCAGATTGGGCGGATACTTTTATAGTATACCCAAAATCATCGTAAGAGGTAAGCCGACCACTTATTTCATCATTGCGCCTAAATACCTTGGCTTTTATAGGAGTGCCTAATTTTACAAGAGATTCAAGTGTTTGAGATTTAACCATATATTTGTCCCTCATTTTGAGAACTCATTATTTTAAAGTCTCTTTTTAGATTAACAATTAATTCATCAAAAACCATTCCCGTTGCAGAATCTCCTAAAATCTCAAGAATATTATCGCATACTTGCCTTCCAGCATCATAGCTTAAAGCAGGTTTTCGACTGTCTAAAAGATATTCACTAAAATTTAATTCATCAGAATCAGAGGAAATGACATAATTATGTTCTGGAGAATCTAATAAACTTGCAAGCATCAAACCATCTTTATCTAACGAATCTTTTATCTTTAAGTTTATCAAATCAAAAGGAACGCCTATCGCTAATCTTGATAAAGAATTTTCTAAAGTGGTTCCAGTTCCAAGATATAGTCTATGATTGGTAGACTCAAAACCCCTAAAAACTGTAATACTATTGCCACTACACATAGGATCAACATTTTGATAAGTCACCCTGGCAAGTCTTTTTCTTAAAGCGGTAGTTGTAACTAATCTGTTAGCTAAATACCCTACAAGGCTTAATTCGTTTTCCATACAAAGGTTGTGTTTTTCGCTTAGATATAACTTTTGTCTGAAAAGTTTGACAAAAAGAAGCATTTATATACTAAAACTGCAATAAGTCAAATATGGAACTTAAACTAATGGAAAAGAAGATTTTAGAAGGCATGGACTTTCACGCAAGAGAGCCAATATCCATAATTGCAAGAAGACTAAAAATGTCTAAACAAAGAGTAATTTACAACATCAATAAATTAGAAAAAGAAGGAATCATTCAAGGATATTATGCAGATATCAACCCATCAAAACTAGGGATTACAATATATTTAATTTATTTAACCTTTCAAAAAATTTCTACAGAAAAAGAAGAGACTTTTATTAATCATCTAAATAATTCTCTATTAAGCTTAAACGTCTCAACTCAAGGAAAATGGGATCATTCTTTTGCAATACTGGCAAAAGATATTTATGAGTTTAGAGAAAAATATTCTACTATTATGAAATCTTATGAGCAATATATCAAAGATAAAAGGATAACTTTAGTTACGGATTTCTGGTACTATCAACAGAGATTCGATAATGAAGAAAAAAGAGAGCATAGTGCTATGAATGGACCATCAACTAAAATGTCTTTAGATAATATCGATAATAAGATTCTTCGTATGCTGGGAGAAAATGCGCGCATATCTCTACTTGAACTTTCAGAGCATACAAAACTAACGCCAAATGCCGTACGTTCCAGGATAAAATCATTGGAAAAGAATAAAGTAATATTAAGCTATAGGGTAATGATAAATTATAACAAAATAGGAAAATTGCATTATAGGATATTCTTTTTCTTAAAAAATGACTTGAAACGTCAGGAAGAATTAAGGGGATTTTTAGGAAATATACTTGAAGTCATAAGCATAACAAAAACAGAAGGATATGCAGATATAGAAATTCGTCTAATAACTAAAGATTTGGATGATTTTCACAGAATCATAACAAACATCAGAAGGTTATTTTCAGATATAATAAATGAATACGAGCCACTTTTATATTATAAATTTCATAAATCTCTGAACTATTATCCTATAGACTGAAATTACAAAAATCTATTTAATCGTAAGAATAAACATTTCCTTTTAACTGTCCAGAATTAACTTTAAGTTCCCATCTAACAAAATTTTCAAGACCACAAGTCTTAGAATAATCTATATATTGCCCAGTAAGCCCAAGTTGATAAGGTATCAAATCAAAATCAGATTGTGTTCTAATTGGCAAATCAACTAATTGAACTGTGCCTCTAGAATCCAAAGTTAAAGTAACTAAATTATCTTTATCTGAATCTGGACAATCAGGTCTTCCGCGAACTAAAGAGATTACCTTGCCCACAGTTCTTAGCCCGCCATCAGAATCAAGTTTCATAAAAGTCTAATTAATATTCAGTTTATAAGTCTTTATACAAAGCAACAAAATCAATTATCTTCCAGGAACTCTTCTAGCATGCTTTCTTTTCAAAATTGCCTTGCGCCTTGACCTTCGTACAGTTTTTCTCATATCAAATACTGTAAAAACTAACTTTTAAATCTATCTCTTAATAAAATCAATCCCTAACAGAGTTTCTCTTAAATCTTCCAACAGCTTTAGAAAAATCATCTAGTGAAAATCCAAAACCACAGCCCTCAGTAGTCTTTTTCCAAGTATCTCCTCCAGCATATAATTTAGAAAAATTTCTCATCATATCTATTTCATCTAAAAATGGAATCATAGCATAATCCAATCCCCTAGGATAAACTCTAGGTTCAGCACGATAAATAGCATAATTAGTCTTATCTCCAGAAACAGTCCTTATAGCCGATACAAAAGAACCATCTACATCATTTCCAACATGACCTAAAACATCTAATGAATCAACCATAAAATTAATTAAAATATTGGCTATTTAAAGATTTATGAGCTCTTTCAAAACACTCAAAAAATAATTTACATCTCTCATAGTTACATCAACAGGCAAAGAACTTCTCAAAGAACTTCTCATATCGTTTGTAGAAAGTCCAATGGCCTTTAAAGCAACATTTTCAATCTCCTTCTTAGAATCACAAGCGCTCCCCGTAGAAACATAAATTCCTCGAGAAGATAAATCATAAAGCAACCTTTCAGCATTTAAACCTGAAAAAGAAACAAAAACATTATTTGCCAATCTATTATCGCGAGAACCAATTAACTTAGCCCCAAGCAATTCTAACTCTCTAATCAAATAATCTCTAATCTCAGAAACTTTACTCCAATCTTCTTTCAATGAAATCTCAACAGCCTTAGCAAATCCTACAATTCCTGCAGTATTTTCAGTGCCACTTCGTAAACCTCGTTCCTGTCCTCCACCATAAATCAAAGGAGAAAACTTAATACCTTCACGAACATATAACAATCCAACGCCCTTTGGACCAGAAATCTTATGAGCAGAAGCAGAAAGCAAATCAATATTCCAATCATGAACTAATATCTTTATTTTTCCAAAACTCTGCGCAGCATCGGTATGAAAAAGCACACCATTGCGTTTACAAATATCTCCAATTCTCTTTAAATTCTGAACGGTTCCAAAAATATTATTTCCATGAATAACTGAAACAAATAGCGTTTCAGAATCAATATTCTTCTCAATAAAACTCAAATCAACAAATCCTTCAGAATTAACAGGAATTTCAACTATATTGTAGCCCCAACCTTTAAACAGTTCAGCAGTCTCTCTTATTGAAGGATGCTCAATAGAACTAATCAAAATCTTTTTCTTCCCAGAATTAGTATGCGCCAACCCAGAAAAAACCCAATTATTAGATTCAGTAGTTCCTGAAGTGAAATATATTTCAT
>JBBTAL010000062.1:0-1082 GCA_038044225.1 Nanobdellota archaeon | reverse complement strand
TGTGATTATAATGGAGTCATTAGCCATAGTAGGGTTTAAGTTATCTCGTTGTATTGCTATAATCTCTGGAGCAGGGATTGAGGAAATTGAATCTTTATGTATTCCTGATGGTAAGGATACTATTTGACCGGAAGTTATATCAAATAAATTAATTGGAGGTATTGTTCCTAAAGGTAGTATTCGTGGTCGAGGGGATATTGGGTCAGATATAAATCCCATTCCTCTTAGATTTTTATAATATGAGTGAGTATTGCTTGAATGGATTATCCAATTGCCAAAATTGCTCATACCATTAATAGGATTACAACTGTCTAGGTTTCCAGATTGTATGGAGCAAGATATATAATAAGAAGACGTGCTTGGGTAATTAACAAGATATACCATGTAAATTCTATCTTGGGGAGGAGATGGTGCCATTGCTTGGAGAGTAAACAAAGGAAAAGTGGTTATAATATTAATATTAGTACATCCTTGAGAATTTAAAGTGCAAGATTTAATTTCTTTCTCTCCTGATGGAAGAGGTTTCACCCAGTATAATTTGTTGTGGGTTATGTTTCCAGTTGGAGTTGTCAATGTAACTGTAAAGCGATATTCTCCTTGTACAGGGTTTGTTAGGAATATTGAATCAATTAGAAATCCTCTATCATCTTGAGTGTTTAATTGTAAGTCATTACCTAAATCATAAAGATATAGTTCTGATATATTGGAAAGATTATTATAAAGAAATAAACTCATATAGCGTAAATCTATTTTTTCTATTGATTTTATTATTGATTGTGAAGGCATTCCATTTCTTTGAAAGATTGCAGTTATGTTTTCATAATCGCATGAAAATAAAGGAGGAACTGTTTTTACAGGACCTTTTCCAATAGCGGTTTGTTGTGCCATAACGCTTTCGATAGTTTTTATATTATTTTCTTGAAAGAAAAATCCTATTAAAAGGAAAATCATTAAAATAAAAATTACTCTTAATGTTAGATATTTCATTTTATAGTTATTTCGAGGTTATTTATATAAATATGTGTCCTTATAGAGGTTTAGGATAATTGAGTTACATTTTGTTCCTAAACCTCTAATAGACA
>JBBTAL010000061.1:0-10581 GCA_038044225.1 Nanobdellota archaeon | reverse complement strand
TTGACGGACTATTCCTTCAATTGCAATGAATTGGTCGAGGTTTTTTGCTCTAATTTCTTTTATTTTTATTTTTGATGATTCTGGAAGAGTTTCAAATCTTATTCTTGGATTTTTTGTTAATCCTGTTTCACTTAAAATTACTTCTAATAAAGAGATTATTTCTTCAGGAGTTTCTATTAGTTTTTCTGAAAGCATTGGGGAGAATTTTGATAAAGTGTCAAAGTCTAGTTTAATGATACTTTCGTTGCCTCTCAATGATTTTCCGATTTCTTTTTTGTAACTTTCAAAGAATTGCTTAGCTTCGTTTTCAAGATTTTGTTTTTTACCTAGCTCCATGATTAATCTGGCTGTTTTTGGTTTATATTAATTGTTATTGTTGAGATTTATTGTTGTAGTAGTAGTTGTTTTTTAAGTTGAGATAGATTTATTAATATGAAAGATTGTTTGATTTTGAGGGATGATGGAGATTAAGATAAATATTGAGAAGAAGCATTTGTTTGTTTTGATATTTGTGTTTGTTGCTCTTGCTGGAGTGATTGTTGTTATTGCTCAGCCGCCGGCTACGCAAAATCCCGGACATGATATTGGCGAGATTTCAGGAGACATTCCGATTAATCAAGTTCCTGGTGCTGCTCGTAATTGTGCATTTGTGAACAGTCCATTTTGTCAACCTGCTTCTGCTCTAAATTGGGGACTTTCAGATGTAGCTATTGCTTCTGGGTTTTCAGCTCGTTCCGTTAATTCAGATAATTCAGATAAATTAGATAATATTGATTCTACTGGTTTTTGTCAGACTGGAGGGGCTGGTTGTCCTCCCATACCTACGATTCCTTCTACAACTGTTTACAAACTTTCTGTTACTTCTTCTTGTGGAGGGACTGCTCTTTTTTGCAAGGGTGCTATTTCTTATGGTGCGGATCCTTTAGGTATTAGGCTTTCTTGGAGAAATCAACAGGGTGCTAGTGTTCCATATACTAGTCCTGGACTTTGGTGGTATCTTAGCGCTAGTAATATTCAAACGCAGTGTCAAGATTGGGTGCTTTGCACACAGAGTTCTTAGTTGATTTTTCTCTTAAATTACAATAATCTTATAAATCTGTTTAATCTTGATGGTTTATGGGGCGAAAGATTGGTTTTTTGGTTATTGTTGCTGTTTTTGGATTGATTGCTTCTTTTAATTTTTATTTTAATGTTAATTATAATTATAGTGTTTTTGATGTTATTGAAAAGACCATAACTGGAAATGTTGTGGCTGATGGAGATGTTGATGGTGGGGTTTATGTTAAATCTAATTCTGAATTTGTGAATAAAATTGTTGAGAATGCTACAATTACTGGAGAGGTTATTTTTGATGATGGTTCTTGTTCTGTTGATAGAGTTTCATGGAATAGAAAAAGTGCGGGTTTTGGAGATACTATTCGTTTGAATATTATTGGAAATAAGAATTGTGATGGTCATGGTGTGTATGCGGAATTTTTTGAAGATGATGTTTTTAATGATGATTTTATTGCTCCTTTTCAAGGTTATTTTGTTGGAAATAATGCTCATTTTGATTTGAAGATTGATAATAGATACTTTTATTTGTTCGATGAAGATTTTGAAGATGGAGATATTGAATTTTATGCGAGTGTTAGAGCAGATTCTTGGGATTCTTCTGAAAAAGTTGTTTCTAAGAAAATTTCTGTTTCTTCTAATGGTTTTGATGTTGGTTTGTCGCCTTCTACTGGGACTGGCGAGATTGGAGGGGAGTCAGGAGGAACTGATGGTCCTGCTGATATTTTAGTTCCTGGCAGTGGTTGGACTGGGAGCACTCCTATTCCTGCGCCTATAGGTACTTCTTCTGTTGCGGGATATGATGCAACAGCAATAGCTCATTGGGATATGGTGCCATTTCAAGATGTAATAACGACGATGAATGTTGGAGTTATGGCATATCATTATAATGGAATAGAAAAAGTATCTTTTAGTGTTAATAACGGACCATGGATTGATGTTACAAGCAGAACATTAAATCCTGAAACAAATGTGGAAGAATATTGGGTGGTTCTTGATGCTTCACGATTTTCTACTGCTGGGTCTGTTGAAATAAGAGCAGTAGCTTATCCTAGAACAGCAGGGCAGGTTAAAGTTTTACAAGGAACAGCACTTATTCAACAAGATAGTTCTATGATACTTAACGTTGATTCGGCAAATAGTTTGTCAAGAAGAATAAGATATGTTTCAACTGGGGGAATTGATGGAGTTAATTGTGGTCAGAGTATTTTGACTCCTTGTTTGACAATAACTGCAGGAATAAACTCTGTTAGTCTTTCTGGAAATCTTGATGGGGCAGAATTAAGACTTGGAGCGGGAACATGGCAGTTACCTGAATTGTCTGGAATTACAACAACAAATAGATGGTTTACAATTATATCTGATGAGAATACAAACAAAGATGATGTAATAATTAATGGGTTCTCAACTCAAATAGGCTCTGGATTAAACTTAAAATTAGTAAAACTAAACGATATTTCACTTATTAATCCTATGAGAGCAGACAATCCTCTTAGTGGAATAGATAATTATAATGATTACTTTTGGTTGGAAAATTCAAAAGCATATTATTTGGGAAATATAGTGCCTTCTGGAAGTTGTCCTGCAGGTTCTCCATTTTTAGGAGGATATGGACATGCAGGAGTATTTAGTGGCTCGTACTTTACAAATGTTTTTATAAATAATACATGCACCGGACCAAGATCTAACACACTTATAAGAAATGTTTATTCTGAATATAGCGGAGATGGTCACGCAACAGGAACACATACAGTAATTAATTACAGCGCAAAGAGAACGCAACCAAGCAATGGTATTCCTAATACTCCCGGAGAATATCATGGAGATGTATACCAATTGTGGGACGCAACGGAAAATATTATACTCTATAATTTAAGGAATGTACCGGGTGGACCATTTTATGGAAGGGGGATAGTTGATAGTACTCCTGCAGTAAAAGATATAGCCATAGATAAAGTTTACATTGACCCCGGATTTCCGGGAACATATACCGGAGCAGATGTCGGATTTGCGTTCTCTTTTTGTAATAATATAGATCATTTGATTGTAAAAGATTCAAACTTTGTGGGACCAGCAGATTGGTGTGGGGAAGCTGGTGGATGGTCTTTAGTTGCTAATCCTTCTTCTATGAAAAATATTCTTATAGAAAATACTATGTTTGAACAAAATCATTGGCCTAATTGGTTGCACTTTATTCCTCTTCCATATCCTGCGCCAATGGGAATAAGATATGTAAATGCTCCAATAACCTGTACTACTGGACAAACTTTGTTGTGTCCTATACAAGATGGAGTATGTAGTGGAAGACAAAGAACTTGTGCTGCTAATGGGGAGTTCACTGAATGTATCTATAATAACTTACCTAATTATCAGCAAATAGAAACAATAATGAATGATGAGCTTGACAATGACTGCGATGGTGTTGTTGATGGAGGAGGTGTTCAACAATTTGATTTTTCACTTTCATTAAATCTTGCTTCTGGAAGTGTGTCGCAGGGAAATTATATTGAATCCAATGTAACTGCAACACATGTTTCTGGAACTGCTTCTTCTGTTATATTTTCAGCTTCTAATTTGTCTGCGGGAATTACTGCAACATTTACACCAATAAGTTGTATTCCTGTTGCTGGAACTCCTTGTAATTCTATTATGAGATTAACTGCAAATACAACTGCTTCTATTGTTACCAATCAACAAGTGACTGTGACAGGAACTTCGGGTGCCGTAAGTAAACAAACAATTTTTTCTTTAACTACAACTCTTTCTACTCCCAGTGTTCCTTCTGGATTAACTGCTGTTGCTCAATCTTCTACGAGCATGCTGTTGAATTGGGGTTATACGAGCACAAATGAACAAGGATTTAATATTGAATATAAATTAGCTTCGTCAAGCACGTGGTTGCCTGCAGGTAGCGTTTTAGCTGGTGTTACATTATTTATTCATTCTGGTTTAAATGTAAATACTGCCTACAATTATAGAGTTAGTGCTTATAATACTGCGGGAAGTTCTGCATGGTATCCTGCAAATGCACCTTATCCTTCTTGGACAACTCTTCAATTGAATGCACCTACGGGATTGACAGTAAGTAATTTAGCAAGACCTAATGGATTAACTCAATTGAAACTTGATTGGACAGATAATAGTAGTGATGAAGTTAGTTTTGAAATTCAGAGAAGACAGCAAGCGACTAATTGGGTTTGGAGTACTGTTAGAAATGTTGTTGGGACTTCTGGAGCTACTGGTACTTTTACAGATACTTTGTTGAATTCTGGAACTTATTATGAATATCATATAAGGGCTGTGAATGCTGGAGGGGTTTCTAATTGGTATCCTTTGCCAACTGCAACACCTGATTATGTTAATGGTACAACTCTTTATGAATATCCGACGGTTCCTGGAAATTTGGTTGCTACTGTTTTGTCTACTAGAAGTGTTAGACTTGATTGGGTTGATTCGTCTTATGAAACTGGTTATTGGATTGGAAGATGTATTGGAGAAAATTGTAATAATTTTGTTTCTGTGATAACTCCCTCTGGAAGTGGAAATGTTCCTGCTAATTCAATTACTTTTACAGATGATAATGGAGGTGCTGGATTGACTGCTAACACAATTTATAGATATAGAGTTTATGCATATAATCCTGCTTCTTCTAATATTTATTCTAATATTGCTTCTGGTACGACTTTTGTTTGCAATAATGGCGAGCTTGGACCAAGTTGCGCTCTTACTGCAGGAGTTTGCGCTGGTTCAAGGCAAGTTTGTGCAGGAAATGTTTGGTCTCTATGCACTACTGCGAATTATTTGGCGAATAATGTAAATTATATTTCTGTTGAAACTGGTGTTGAGTTATGTCGTGATGGGTTTGACAATGATTGCGATATTGGATTTGATTTAGGAGGGGATTCTGGATGTCCTATTCCTTCTACTTCAGGATTTAGTTCTTCTTTGACGACGAATCTTTCTAATGTTACTGACTTTACTCATGTTCTTGATTTTTCTATTGGCGTTTTAGAAGTTGGGAGAATACAATTTTCTGGACAGGAAGTTTCTTTGTGGAGATTAGTTTCGGGAGTTTATCAGGCATTGAATTTGAATGATGTGGTAATATTTGCTAATAATATTATTGGAGTTAATTCTGAAAATTATGTTGAGTTGAATCAGACGGCTAATTTGACATTTTATAATTTGAGTTATTCTGAAAGACCCGCTGTAATGGTTCAGACTGCAACTGGATTGGAATTGTGTTCTTCTACGAGATGTTCTGTTCAGTCTTATGATAATTCTACTGGAGAACTTGTTGTTAGAGTTGTTGGATTTAGTAATTATAGCACTCAAGCTGTTGCATGTGGAGACACATATTGTAGTTTGACTGAAAGTTGCAACTCTTGCCCTGGTGATTGTGGGTCTTGTTCTGCACCAGCACCTGGACCTAGTGGTGGCGGAGGGGGCGGAGGAGGAGGCGGTTCTGGTGGGCGAAAGATTATTACTCAATGTTCAGATAAAAAAGATAATGATAATGATACTTTGATAGATTATCCTTATGATTTGGGATGTTTGAATAAACAGGATAATATTGAGTTGGATGCACCAATTATTATAAATCTTACGGGGAATTCTGATTTGAATAATTCTGCATCTGAAAGTGAGGATATTTATGATGAGGAGAGTGTTTCTTCGTCGGAGAGTGATTTTGAAATGAGATTTGTGTTTTGGATAGTTTTGACTTTGTTTGTGGCTGGGATAATTATTGCGGTTGTGATGATTGTGCATTCGATGAGAAAATCTAAAAAGTTTGGGAAACTTAATAGTAGATTTGATAATACAAAGTATAATAGCTCTATTAAATTATGTCCATAATCTTATAAATAACAATAATCTCTATCTACTATGAAAAAGGATGTTGGTTTTTTAATTGTAGTTGTAGTTTTTGCTTTTTTTGCTTCTTTTGTTTTTTATCTTGATGTTCAGAAAGATTGTGGTTCTTTTAGATGCGTTATGGTATATGTTTCTGGAGATACTTCTTCAAAAGATATTTCTTTTCAACAAAAATATGAATTATTTGATAAGTCTGAAGATTTAAGCAATGTTGAACGTTTTTTGAATGATGTTGTTTCTGTAATTATTGATCCTTTTGTCGAAAGTGGAGATGTTAGATTAGCTCCGGATGTTCCTGGGGTTCCTACCGCCCCTACTGGTTTGACTGCTACTGTTTTAAGTCCTACGAGTGTTAGATTAGATTGGATGGATGGCCTTGATGAAGAGAGACTTATTGTTGAGGTTAGAGATAATAGTGTTGAATTTCCTGTGTGGACAGTTGTTTTTGGGGCAAGTAACTTGCCTCCAAATACTATAACTTACGATGTTACTGGATTGACTTCTGGAACATCTTATACGTTTAGAGTTATTGCTGAAAATATTTATGGACAAGGGATTTCAAATGAATTTTCTGTAACTCCTATGCTTGCTATTCCTATTCTTACAGGTATTAATCCTTCCATTATTCAAAATGATATATTAAGGACGGTTACTCTTCAAGGCTCGAGCCTTCAACAGAATTTTCAAATTAATATTGGAAGTATAGTTTATTGTAATTCATTTGATAGCTATTGTCGTTGGATGTCTCCTACCTCTATTGAATTTGATGTTCTTGCTGGAGCTATTCCGGGATTGTATAATTTTAATATACAGAATGCAGATATATCTCAATTTCCCAATATTATTTACTCTTTGCCTTCTAATGATGTTTCTTTAACTATTCAATTGCCTATTCCTGCTCCAGTATTAAGTTCATTTAGTCCGAGTAGCACTATTCAAAATAATGTTCCCAATAATGTTCAAATGTTAGGTTCTAATTTTCCAGATCATTTTGCTATATTGTTTAAGGCACAAGGGGCTTCTAATTTTGATGTTTATTGTTGGTGGAATGAGTTATTTCCGGGGTCACTTTGTACTAAAATTAGTAGTAGTATTCTTCAGTTTCCTGTGCCAATATGGTCTACTCCTGGAGTATATCAATTTAAAGTTGCTAACTTAGATACTCTTCAAGAGTCTGTATTTTTGCCTCTCACTGTTGAAGTTCCTATTCCTTCTGCTCCTACTGGTTTAATAGCTAGTGTTTTGAGTTCTACTAATATTAGATTAGATTGGACAGATAACTCAAATAATGAAAATAATTTTATTATTGAGAGAAGATCTGTTGTCGGAGGAGTTCCGAGTTCATGGACGCTTATTACTGTTCCTTCTAATCCTACTGCTTCCGCTACTTTTACAAATATTGGATTGACTACTGCAACGAATTATGAATATAGAGTTCTTGCAAGAAATGCTGTTGGAGATTCTGCTTGGTATCCTGTTATTCCTCCTTATATTTCTGCTACAACATTTGTTTGTAATAACGGCGAGTTAGGGGCAAATTGTCCTCTTCAAGCTGGAGTTTGCGCTGGTTCGAGGCAAGTTTGTGCTGGAAATGTTTTCCCTGCTTGTACTGCTACGACTTATGAAAATTACAATTCTCTTTATAATATTAATGAGGTTGGTCTTTGCACTGATGGGACCAATAATGACTGCGATATTTTGGGAGAGTTTGATTATGCAGGTAGTGGAAATGGAATTGTTAAGGGAGATAATGATTGTCCTGTTGGGATAACTTTTGCTGTTGCTCCTGTTCCTTCTGGTCCTGTTTATAGTTTGACGAATTTTGTAGCGAGTTGTACTTCTACTGTTCCAAATATTAATAGTGTTGTTGCAAATATTGGAGGAAATGTTTGTAGTCCTACTATTTGGTCTGGAAACGATAGACAATTTAATTGTTTGCCATCTTCTGTAGGTTTACAGACATTTACTTGTGATGTCGATGAATCTATTTCTTATCAGTCGGGAACACCTGCTACTGTAAATTTGAATGTTATTTCTACAACATGCAATTCACAAGCTACTCAGAGTGCTTGTGGTCTTGTTCCTAATGGTGCATGTCAATGGATTGCTGGATGTTCTACAACTAATCCGAGACAGTCTAGTGGAACTGGACTCGATAGATGTGTTGTTGCTGACACAGGAACTTATCAATGCATAAATGGACAATGCGGGGCCACGTGGCAGTCCGGACAGACTTGTGCTCCTGACGAGGAATTAGTAACTGCATCTTGTTCTTGTGAGATAAGAAGTCCCATAATTGTTACTGCTCCTTCAACTCTCGCATGGGGTTCTAATTCTTTTGTGTCTTTAACTGTGGATTATTTAGCTGCAAATGCTCAATTACTTGTTGATAATATTGTTGTTCCTTCAGCAACAGTACTTGGAAATACAATTAGCTTTAATTATGGTGTTGGGCAGTTTAATTCTGGAGTTCATGCGTTTAAAGTTAGAAATCTTGTTTCTGGAAGAGAATCTGGAACATCTACTTTTACATTGACTAGTAATCCTCAATTAAATCCAATAATTCCTCAAAGTCCTATTTTGAATAATGTTAATAATATAATAAACCTTATTGGAACTGATTTGAATCCTATGAAAGTTTGGTTGTTTGGGGTTATTGAACTTTCTCCATTATGGACTTATATATCTCCTACCCAAGTTGATCTTTTTGTTATTGCAGGTCTTGATGGAGGATACTATGACTTTACTATTGAGAATTGGAATGGAGTTATATCTAATATTGCTACTTTAAAGATTAATTATCCATGGACTTATGTTATGAGTTTAAGTTCTACTGCTCCTGAACCAGTTATTCAAGGAACTTCATTTATTGAGGATATAACTATTATTCATAATTTTGGTGAATTTGTTACTCCTGAGTACGTTACTGTTACTATTATTGCCCCTGTTCCTCCAGAAGTTACAACTTCATTTGGTGATGGAATAAATAGTTGCATTCCTAGTGCTACTGCTAATCCTCCTTATTCTTGTCAAGTATTTTTGAATGTAGTTGCTTCACCTGGGCCTATTGTTCCAAATCGGCAATATTTTATTAATATAGAAGGAACTGCTACGCCCGGTACTATCGTTCCTATACATCAGGCAACATTAACATTGACAGGTATTACTGGTGGACCAGGCGATTGTATTAACGGTGTGCTTAATTCTCTTCATGAAACAGATGTTGACTGTGGGGGAAATATATGCCGTTCTCTTGTTTGGTCTGGAGGACCTTATCCTACTCATGTATGTGGACCAGAAAAGAATTGCATAGGGAATAATGATTGTTTTGCTAATCCTATCGGTGGGGGGTTGTGTTGGACAGACAATAAATGTAAATCTGATATTGATGGGGATAGAATACCAGATTCTATTGACCAATGTCCTGGTACTTTACCTGGCGCTGTTTTGAGTACTGCTATGCTTGGATGTCCTGTGCCAGATGTTTCGAGATTTAGTACTTCGTTGACGACTGATTTCTCTGTTACTCCGGATTTAAACGCCGTTGCTGGAATGTCGATTGGAAGAGCTGTTGCTGGAGATTTAGTTGGAAGAATACATTACATAGGACAGCAAGTTTCTGTTTTGAGAAATTATCAGCCTTTGAATTTAGGTGACGCATTTATCATTGAAGATAATCTTATTGGCGTTAAGAGCGGATATATAGAATTTAACAAGCCGGCTGTTGTCACTTTATCTAATCTGCCTTCTTATACAGAAGCACCAAAGGCAGTTATTATTGATGGTGAAACTGTTACTGACTGTTCTTCTTCAGTATGTGGGCTTATTTCTTTCAATCCAACTACAGATGAATTTGTAATGACTGTTACGGGATTCTCTAATTACAGTACTGCTCCTTCTAATTGTGGAGATAGTTACTGTAATGCTCTTAGCGAGACTTGTAGCTCTTGTGTTAGGGATTGTGGAGCATGTTCTGTTTCGCCTCCTGGAGGCGGAGGGGGCGGGGGCGGTGGAGGAGGAGGCGGTGGCGGAGCTCCAAGACCTGTTGTGATGCAATGCTCTGATGGAATTGATAACGATGCAGATGGTAAAACAGATTATCCTGCAGATATTGGATGTATAAATAGAACCGATAATCTTGAATTTAATTCTCCTATATTCACAACGCTTAATGATTCAAGTTCTGATGATGAAGGAGTTTACGAAGAAGAAAAGTCTGTCGAGAAAAATTCTGGGATAAGAATTGTATTTTGGATAGTTCTTGTTGTGCTTGTTGGGGGAATAATAGTTGCAGCGATTGCGATTATGCGTTCTTGGAATAAACGTAAGAAATTTGGAGAACTTGCCCAGATTGCTAATACTCGAAAATAATTTATTCTATTTGAAATCTTAAAATGGCTCCTAGACCTTTAGTCATGTTTAGGAATTGTTCTCCTTCAGGGGTTTCGTCCGAAATCATTATTACTTCAGAGCCCATATCTATAGCCATTTTTTCAAATTCTGCTATTTTACTTTTTTCTAATTTGCTTGAAATTAAAAGTTTGTAGACTGCGC
Source organism: Nanobdellota archaeon (assembly GCA_038044225.1). GTDB lineage: Archaea > Nanobdellota > Nanobdellia > Pacearchaeales > GW2011-AR1 > SICU01. The sequence goes on along the minus strand of JBBTAL010000061.1, from coordinate 99 downwards.
CTCTTTCTAATGCTGTTTTTGTTTTTTCTGCTCCGTAAGCGGTTTTTTCTGGATATTTTCCAAGCATCATAAAAAATTCTTCAACTATCTTTTTTTCTT
>JBBTAL010000060.1:0-1956 GCA_038044225.1 Nanobdellota archaeon | reverse complement strand
AAGGAATTTTCAAACTTCTTCTTAGAGAACTTTGATTTTTGCAAAGTTCTCTATATCTTAACTTCTTTCGTTCCGGGAGGGGCTTGGCAACAGGCAACTTTCACATTAGGTTCAATAGTTATAAGTTGGGGAGCATTCTTAGGATCAGCAATCAATTTCATAATCATAGCACCAGTAGTATTTATAATTGCAAAAATCCTCTTAGGGAAGAAAAAGTATCTAAAAAGTAAAATACTTAACTACTTAAACTCCAAGCACCTAACAAATAAGTATGGTTTCACTTGTATTAACATTATCGGCAATCATGGCAATCATTGTAGGTCTTCTAGTTCTAATCTGGCCAAAATTCCTAAGAATCGCCGTAGGTCTATATCTCTTGATTTTTGGAGTCCTTCAACTCTTAAACAATAACTTCAATCTTTCACCCCTAGGTTAAAATAAGAATCAAACTTCTAAGCAAAACCTAAATCTTTCAGCAAGATTCCAACAAGAATTCAATCAATTTTTAGTCAATTTATAAACCTTTATCAAGCTTTTTATAGTCGTAAAACCTATCATTTAAGGAGGTATCTCATGGCAAAAAAGGACTCTGTAATCAAGAACACTGTTGAAGCAGTAAAACCGGCAATAAATGTTGCTACTCCTGCTCCAACTCAAATGTCTTCAGCACCTAAAACCGCTGTCCAGGAAAACCCTGCTTCAGTCGTTGCAAACAAGAAAAAGTGATAAAATTCACAATTTTTTAATTTCATTTTTATTTTTTTATTATAAAATAGCCGATCAACCGAAAGAATTAAATCCCTAACGGTTCTTCAAAGTCAGTGCACATAGAATTTACAAAACATGCTCTTGACAGAATGAAAAAGAGGAATATTTCAGAAGACGAAGTCATTAACACAATCAAATTTTCTGAAAAAACTGAGAAAATCGACGATGTTTACTATGCTCAAAAACATCTCGGCAGATTTATTCTCAAGGTAGTTTATATAAGGGAAAACTATATAAAAGTCCTTACCGTTCACTCACTATGAAAATAACTTATGATAAAGAAGCAGATGCAATGTATGTGGAGCTTACAGATAAAAAGTTTAGCAAGTGCAAGGAAATTGATAAAAACACCATTCTGGACCTTGACGAAGAGGGTAATGTAATAGGCATCGAGATTCTATTTGTTTCAAAACGCTTCCCAAATAAAATCCCTCATAGTATTGTAGTTGAAAATTCATGAAATGAAAGTTAAAAAACAAACTAAAATAAATAATAAAATTGAATACGGAGATTGGGAAGAAGGAGATTTGGCTTTATTATCAGAGTCTTCTTTTGCAGAAGCTTGGCTAAGCCCCGAAGATGAAGAAGCATGGAAAGATTTGTAAGAAATATTCACTAAAATGAAAATATTTAAACAACGAAGGCGAGATTAAAACATCCTTTATAACAAGGAAAATAATGAAAAAATGAACCAAAATTTAGAAATATATTAAGATATTGAAGACGATCGTTTAGAAATTCAAATAGGGGAAAGAACAGAAACCTACTTTGATGAAATAGGCGACGATTTATTTGAAAGCCATGATGAAAAAACGGGAGAATTGAAAGGATATACAATATTTAATTTTATAAAGCGTGGAGGCATCAAAGGTATCAAAGAAATAAACATCTCCATTCCATCTAATATTAATTTTGCAAAGCTCCCAAGCTGAAACTTTCGCCTTTTAGCTAAATCTTCCAGCCAAACAAGAACATTCGTTTAATTCAAGTAAAAAATCCAAAAGTATCAAATATCTAAAAATAATTGCCTTCGTAAGTATGAGCGCCGCAGGCGCGAATGCGCCGACCATCAAAACTGAAAGTTTAAATAGGATTTATTAGTTCAAAAGTTATGTATCTCAAGAATTTTAGTTACGACTCTAGTAAATCTCCAACCGAGAAAGAAATGGACTATGGCCTCATGACTGC
>JBBTAL010000059.1:0-4511 GCA_038044225.1 Nanobdellota archaeon | reverse complement strand
TGGAAGTTAAAGTTACTGGTAATAAAGATTAAATATTAACTTCCGAAAAATCTTGAAAAGAAGCCTTTCTTCTTTTCTACATCTGGCATTATAGTTTCTATTCTTGCTGGGGGAGTCATTGAAGCAAGTCTCTGTGACTCAGTTGAATATTCTCTAGCCATTTCTTTTTCTGCCTGTGTAAATGCTTTGTCTACTTCTATTCTACTGTTGCCTTGATTTATCAAAGCCCATTTAAGAGAATCTTTATTATATCCTTTTTGCATATTCTTTTTTATGTAATTAACTGTGCTACTGATGTAAGTTTCGTCTTTCTTCATTAACTTTTTTAATTGTTCTGATATAAAAAGATTGTGTTGATTGTGTCTTACTATTTAATTACAATTGGCTTGTGTTTTTTGAAGAATTTTATGGCTTCTTTCAATTTTTGTTTTGATTCTGAGAATAAAGTTAATATTTTTTCACCTTCTTGAATATATTCTCCTATGTGCTTGTATAAGTAAACCCCTGCAGATTTATCTAGTGGGCAACCAGTTATTCTAGCCAGATAGTTTATATCTTTATTATCTATTTTTTTTATTACCCCATTATGCTTTGAGACCATTGTGTGATTAAATTTAGCTTCTTGGAGCCACGTTTTTGGATCTCCGCCTTGAGCATAAATTATTTCACAGAATTTTTTGTAAGCCAAACCAGAGTGAAGAAGTTCTCTTGCTTTTATAATTCCTTGACCTTTCTTGGCTTTTCCAACTAACTCTAAGATTGTTCCTGCCAGAAAAAGAGATTTATTTTCCAAGTCTTGGGGAGAGTTATCTTGTTTTAGAACTTTAAGAACGTCTTTCATTTCGAGAATTGGACCTATCCCGTGACCGATTGGTTCTTTTCCGTCTGTTAAAACTGTTTTAATTTTTAGCCCTAATTTCTTCCCTAAAGAAACGAATAACTGCCCTAGTTTCTCCCCTTGAGCTTTGGAAACTTTAGCTCCATCTCCGAAAGGAATGTCTATTAATACGTGAGTGCTTCCTACTGAAACTTTTTTTGCTAATATAGATGCTAGAAGCTGAGATTCTGGGTCTACGCGCAATAATTTTTCTACCCTTATTAGTTTGTCATCTGCTGGAGCGAGACCTAAAGAACCACCCCACACTAAACATGCTCCAGTTTTGTGAACTACTTTTTTTAGTTGTGAAACTGATAAACTTACTGGAGAAATTGATTCAACTGTGTCCGCCGTTCCTGCTGCTGAAGTAATTGCTCTTGAAGAGGTCTTAGGCATTATGACTCCTGCCGATGCACATATTGAAACTACTATCGGAGTTGTGCGATTTCCTGCTATTCCTCCTATGCTGTGTTTGTCTGCAACTATTTTATATGGCCAAGATATACGAGTTCCTGTTTTTACTATGGCATTTATCAAATAAATTATTTCTTTTATTGAAGACTTGCAGTGAACCATGCCCGATATAAAATAAGCTATTTCTGCTTCAGTTAGGAGATTGTTTACAATATCACTCATGATTTTCTCTAAGTCTTTTTCTGAATACTCGTTACACTTAATTTGATTTTGCAAAATTGAAGAACTCTCTGCTATTTCTGAAGGAAAAACTTTGATATATCTTTTATTATGTCCCTTGAGAGCTGCGTCTAGCTCTTCAGATATCGCTACTTCGCCTTTTTTAATAAATCCTTTTACTAGGTCTACTACTGCAACTAAAGAATCTCCATTTTTTTTAATTATAACTCTGTCTCCTGTATGAACACCCATTTTATTTGCAGAAGATTCGTGTAAAAATATTACTGGTTTGCCTGTAGATATTTTTAAGATATGTAACCTTAGACGCATAATTACGAAAAGTTAAATCTCTTTAAAATCATTCCGCTGGTGAAAACATATCTGAAAGAGTGCCATCTTTGTAAGATTTAAGGAATAATATAAGATAAGCTAAGATAAGAGGTCCTAAGATTAAACCTAAGATATTAAACACAAATAATCCTCCTATCATTCCCACTAGAACAACTACGGATGAAATTCCAGTTTTACGAGACACGATGTAAGGTCTAAGGATGTTATCTATTGTTGAAACAAAGAACAGACAATAGACTGTGAAAGCTATAGCAAACCCTACTTTGCCACTAACAAACATTCCGATGACTACTGGGACCCAAATGAACCATGGACCTATCATTGGAAGCATAGATGCAAAAGTGCCGAATATTGTAAGAACTAGTGCTTTAGGAACTCCAAATATTAATAAGCCTAATCCTAATGCAAGACCTTGAATTATTCCTACAATAATATAACCGTAAATAATAGATGAGGTGATGTCTTTAAATCTTGTCACTAAAATCGTTTCTTTATCTTTTCTGAAAGGAGAAATGCCTGAAACAAACTCTTTTAGACTTTCTTGGTCACGCAATGCGAAAAAGAATACAAATAAAACTACGGCTAAGTTTAGAATTAAAGTTGGTAAATTTTGGAGCATACCTATGAGATAGCTGAATATTGAAGAAGCCATATTTCCCGTAAATTGAATTATTACAGTAGTTAATTTTTCTTGGAAATCAGGTTGAAATGAAGGGAATATGTTTTTAACAACTGCCGAAAAATCTATATTCTGGCTCATGTTAAATAAATCAAATATCTGCTGGACTATTACGGGAATAATAAACCAAAGAGGAAGCAAGATAATCACAAAAACGAGAACACACATTAAAATAGCTGCTGTATTTCTCTCCCGAATTGTTCTATAGGCGATTTTGTATATTGGAGAAAAGATATATGCTAGAATTAGTCCTCCGAAGATTGACATGACTATGGGCTTTATTATCATAAAAGCTGCAATTCCTAACATCAACAATATTACCGATACAAAAATTCTTCGGATATCTTTATTTGATAGAGTCATTATTTCCCGACGAGTTTCGAATATATAAAGTTTGGCAAGACTTCTGATTGAATTGCACAGTTAGAATTTGACATATTTATAAAGCATGTTTTACAATATAAGAGATGGATTTTTTTATTCGCAAGCTATGTTTCGGAGAGACCGATAATTTAACACATTTGCAATTTGAAAAGTATAGTCGTGGATTATTTGTAGATAAGGCTATTGTCCAAGCAAAATTCTCTAAAGAAATTTATTCTTTTGTGACGACTAGTGAATATGCTGGGGATTTTGTAAGGGCTTGTGCGGAGGAGCTTGGTCCTATTAAGACTAAAGTTGAAGGAGTAATAATTTCTACAAAAGTATTGCCATTAAATATTCAACATCATAGTATAAGTCAGTTTATGGGGGTTAAGAAGTATTCAATTTCAGGAGAGTACACAGGTGATGAAATTATTTCTATTTGTAATTCTGTTCCTCGAGCTTTTGTTGCACTGTCTTTTTCCACTGGCAAGAGTGAATTGAAGATAAAACCTAAGGCACCTAAGTCTGCTAAACCGGGAAACGACTCAAAAGATGGACCCAAAGTAGATTTTTGTAAATTGAAGACAACAAATCCTGAATTTGCTAGAAAATTATTTTTTGATATTTCTGAGTTTAAAAAGGCCGAAGTTAGACATGATTTTGATATCAAAGATATTGAGATTCCTGCTGATGAAAAAGACCCTGTAAAGATGCGTGAGAGAGCTATTCGTAAGGGCGTTCTTGTTCGTAAAATTAATATTGATGGTGTGGTTCAAAGAAAAGAGTTTAATTTTTCTGCTTGACTAAATATTTAAATAGTTCTTTGAGATTTTTGTAAGAGAGGTTTTTATGAATGTTAAAAATATATTGGCTGTAAATAGAGTTTTTCTTGGACTGCTTATGCTTGTTCCAGGATTGACTAAGTTGTTTGTGTTTACACCTAGTGGCGTTGTAGAAAATGTTACTGAAAAAATAGTATTGTTTTCTTGGGCATCTAGTTTCTGGGCATGAGTTTTAATTCTATCCGAGATTGTATTCGGTATAGTGATTTTAGCTAGCTGGAAGCTTAAGTATACAGTGTGGCCACCAATTGTAATAATGTTGGTTGCTGCATTTACTATGTATTGGGGTAACTGGTCTTCGTTTATAATGCATCTTGTTGTTGCGTCGAATTATTTGATGCTTAGTTATAAATCTAGATAAGAAGTAGTTTTTTGATTTTTCTATTTTTAATAATAGAAATATATATATAGCATTTTCCATATATTAGTTGATGAGTAAGAGCCAATTGGTGTTGATTGTTTTTGTTATTGTGTCTCTTGTAGCTATTTTTTCTATTTATCAATTTGGGCTTTTTGATGTTGGGCTTGCTCCAAGAGTTTATTCTTCTTGCATTACTCCTCCTGCGTATCCTGGAGTGATTACGCAGTCTGGAAATATTTGCCCGGGAACTTATCCGTATGGGATTGGAATTGGGGCGAGTAATATTAAGGTTACTTGCCCGCCTGCTGCTTCAGCAACTATTTTTGATGGTAACACTTGGGTTGGTAAAAATGGTCTAAAAATTATGGGCCAAATAAAGTAAACGTTGAAGGTTGTTTGTTT
>JBBTAL010000058.1:0-21085 GCA_038044225.1 Nanobdellota archaeon | reverse complement strand
TCCAACACTTGAAAAAATTGATTTCATTACTGGATTAAGAGTTTTAGATTATATTGAAAGGAACGGAGATATGGGATGGACAGATTTTGGAAAGGGTAAAAATCTGAGTTTTATTGGATTTTTTAGTGCGACAAGAAGATTGGGTAAGAATACTAAGAGGTATAATGCAGGGAGTTATCATGAATTGGCTGATCATATTGATAGTTCAACAGATAGTGAAAGTCATGCTTACTTTAAAACTGATGAGAGAGTTGCTTCGTTAAGGAATGTAATAGGGCAGAGGTATGCAGGACGTAAAAATATCGCCGAAGTTACAAAGGGAGCATTTGCAATATATAGGGTTGCTAGAGTTGCGTTTAGAGAAGAAGAATTCTCCAATGAAGATATAGAGGGATTACTTGCAGATATTCCTAACGATGTACTTTTAGCACGAATTAGGAGAATGTCGTTAGAATGACAACTCAAAGAAAACCCTCTTTCAACGTCTCTCAAGACGGAAGAACGGTAGAAGTTGATGGAACCGTTTATAGTTTAAATCCCCAAGGTTTAAGAAATATTCCAGAATTAATAAAATCAGATTTTAAGGGGTTTAGAAAACCATCATTTAATGAACTTTTAAGTTTAGTGCATGCTGCCTGTGAAAATTCATCAATTGAAGAATCAAAAAAATTAATAGACTCATTTAGAAATGAAGAAATTATTATAATATCAAACACATGTTTATTTGAATTTCCTCTAGACATTACAGATTATAATACTGAAAGGCACCCACTTAGTATTGTTTATGCAATAGATAATCCAGTTATTTTAGGTAATCCAGAAGCATTATCTTCAGATTATTTAATAAGCCAATTTGTTCAAAGAAACAAAGAGGTTCAATCATTAAATGGATTAGCGAGGGATTTTTATAATAAATCGCACGAAGCGATTCGTATTTCAAGTGATGGTCAAATGAGAGCAGTGCCAAACTTAAGACTAGGATTAGAAAAAGTTTTTAACGTTCCATATACTGAAGACGACGAGTTAGTTTTTTTAACGGGAAATTTAGATTCTCCAGAGAAAGTTAGAGAAATTTGTAGTCATATACAGAGTAATTTATATTTAAGCACTGGAGGCGAATATATTCCAAGAATGGGTACATTAGTAAAGGGGATTATTCCGAAAACGCGTGAAGAAAGTCTACTTGAAGCAATATTTACCGAAAGACCAAGAATCAAAGAAGATTATTTAGGAATTTATATAACTGAAGGCGACGGCAAAGATTTGTTTGCAATTAGTGGATCTAGTTATGATGAGGTGCTTAATCGTCTTGGACATTCTTTCTTAGTCAGAGACAAACTTTAATTTGATTTGAAAATTTAAAGTTAAAATCAGCTTAATCTCCCCCATTTTACACCAAACTAACCAACCAACACATTTTAGTGTCAGCTAAAATGAACAAAGTAGCAAGAATAGTGTAAAATCCCTCAAAAACCTCAAATCTTTAAAACCATAAACTTTAAATATATCTAAAAAGATATATCTTTATATCTAAATAGATATAATAATAAAAAAAGCCAAAAACAAAAATGCTAACAAAAACTCAAACAGAAATAATGAAGATATTTGTTTCAAAGATAGATAAAAAGTTCAGCATAAATGAAATCGCAAAGACTCTAAAAAAACCATATGCCTTAATACATCGCTCAATGCAAGAACTAATAAAAAATAAATTCATTTCAATAGATGAAAGAAAACTTTTATACCTAAACTATAAAGGTAATATCTCAGAATTAAGTCATATAGAATCCCTAAGAATAAAAGAGGCTGTAAAAAAGGACAAATCAATCTCCTTATTCATAAAAGACTGCATAAACGGAATAAAAGAGGACTATTTTACTCTTTTAATATTTGGCTCCTTTATAGATAAAAAAAAGTTTAATGACATAGACTTAATTCTAATATTAGATAACTCCGATAACTTGGAAACTGCAGAAAAAACAATAAAAAACACAGCATCTAACTTTTCATTAAAGATAGACTTACATGTTATAAACAAAGAAAGCGCATACGAAATGTTCTCAAAAAGAGAACAAATAAATATTCTAAATGAATCATTAAATAAACACTTAATAGCTTTCGGAGGGGAAAACTATTACAGGATATTATCAAATGCTAGAAGATAAAAAGATAGAAGAAGCAAAGAATAATGCAATTAAAGATATTAATCTAGGAAAAATCATAAAAACAAAAGACTCGAAATATGTAGATTTTTTTCTCAAAAACGCAAAAGACTCTTTAGACTCAGCAAAAATATTATTAGACATCTCGCTAAATGAAAAAACTAAAAACAGCTTGGGAATGCCAGATTTCAACGGTTTTTTGTGGGTTATAAATTCCAGCTACTATTCAATGTTTTACATGGTTCGTGCCTTGCTTGAAAACATTGGAGTAAAAATAAAAACCGATGAATCAATGCATTTTCTAGTCTTCAACGCTTTAGTTTACTACTTTTATTCAACTGGAAAGCTGGAAAGACATTTTATAGAAGATTTTGAAAACGCACAAGAAGAATCAGCCCAAATACTAGGGAAAGAGAAAGCAATGGAACTAATAAGCGATTACTCAAGCGAAAGAGAAAAAAGAGGCAAATTTACATATGAAACAGGAGAAATTGCGATGAAAGGAAAAGCTGAAACATCATTGAGCAGAGCAAAGAAATTTCATGAAGAAGCAAGAAAAATTCTTGGAAAGTAAATTAAAAATTCTTCTAATCCTCAATCCTCAACATTAATGCGAGTTATATGCATCTGTTTCATCTTGTCCTGCGAGCCTGAAACCCACGAATCCAAAAAAGCCTTCAAGCTAACAGCAACAGGCAAATGAGCATGAATATGCTTGCCTTTAACAAAAGTAATCGCATGCCTCTCTTTAAAATGCTTAACAGCATGTTTCATTTCTATAGGCGGACCAATCCTAACTATCTCTTTCTTTGCCTTAGCAATAATATAAGAAATTCCTCTTATTTCACCATTATATCTAAAGTAATGGTCTTTGACAACAAAGTAACTTTCAAGCTCACGTAAAAGCAAGTCAAAAAACTTCTTTAACTTAGTTCCTGCAATATCTCCGGGTTGTTTATCAGTATCTAAGTGTATTGAAACAAAATCAAATCCTTTTGCCTTCGACTTGACTCGAACGGAGTTAATATCAACATTCTTTTTCTCAAAAAATTTTGCACCAGGATTTTTAAGAAAATCAGAAGCAGATTTTTGAAATTTAGCAAAAGTCTCCTGCGATAAAGCAGCCAAGGCGTTGCGCTCTTTATACGTAGGGTCAATTAATATTATTGGACTTTGGACCTTAGCTTCATTCAATTGAATAAATACTTCTTTAGGGTTAGAATAATGCTTGGCCAAATCAATCACAAGTCTTTTTTCATCAGTTACTTTGATAAGTTCGCGAAGCATTTTAACGAGGCTCTTATATTTCAAAATAAGCAATTCAACAGAATATCCAGAGAATCCTCGAACATAAGTCTCCGCACCATAAACCTCACAAGCTTTCATAAATTGTTTTGCAACACGCACTTGGTCTTCAAGCCCAGATATTCTCTTCTTAACATAAGGTCCATGAAAATAAGTCAAATCAGTAACATTTCTTTCCTCACGAGGCTTCTTTATCTTCATAACAGGAATAACTTCAAAATATCCTGTTGTATTCTCGATAAGCACTCTAAAATAATCCCTACTTCCATGAACCTTCTCAATTCTCATTTTCAACTTTTTAGCCACAGGAACAATAATTTTCTCAAGAATTTCAGATAACGACTCATATTTCCAATCGAACCTTACAAAAATGTCCACATCATAATTTCCAGACTTAATTTGAGTTCCTTTAGCAAAGCTCCCTCCAACAAAAACATCAGCATCAATTCTAGAACGTCGTATTTCATTATTAAGTTGATATATAAATTCCTTACTTATCTTATGAAGAGATTTAATAGCCTCAGAATCCGGACGTAAAATTTCAATTTGCTCGCGAACTATCTTTTGCAAATCACCCATAATAACCTAAGCAGTCCATTGTTTTAAAAGCCTTGCAAGGAGACTACCTCTGAATCTGAATGTATCTGAAGCATGACCAGGGGCTAAAAATTCAGCAAAAATTCCCAATATTCCTTTTTCCAGCATCAATCTTCCATCTTCAATACAATCGGCATAAAAATCACATCCATGTCTCTTTGAATTCGGTTCTCTAAGATAACTCAAAATTTGTTCTTTTCCAGCCAAAACTGTTTCTACATCAAAAGGTTCAGTATTTTTTATTTTACGAGCATATTGATAATTAGGATTAATATCTCCATTCTTATCTTTTTCAGGTTTTCTAAGAAAAAGTGCTCTTCCTTCAAATCCAATTCTCCATAATTCTCTTTTTTCATCAGGCGGAGAGTATGAAACTCCTAAAAAAGGAATATCATAATCTTGTATAAATGGCCTCTCGGGAGTGAAAGCAACCGTTTCCATTAAAACAAAATCATACCATTGAGACTTGCTATTAGGATGCACTCCAATAATTTCACCCCGTTCCCATTCTAAATCATTTAATGTTTTATTATGGTGAACCTCAATTCGTTTAGCCATATATGAAACATTAATTTTTAGTTTATAAATTTATATAGTCTCTAAAAACTACTTCAAAGTTTTTTTGATAGTAGACAAATCTATAACATACTTGCCGTCTGCGAGCTTGTAGATAAGAGGACGTTCTTTACTAAACAAATTAGGTATATCCAGCAAGTATTTTCCAGGACTCATAACTTTCACAGTCTCAATGTCAAGAATAACTGGAGCATCTATCTCTTCTATCCCTGTAATTTCTCGAACGTCTTGTTCAATAGTCTCTTTATCTTCAGCCGTTAAATCAGGGAATATCTCGCCTTTCTGTTTCTGAATCTGTCTAAGTTTCTCTTCACTTAAATAAAAGAAAAATCTGCTTCCACATTTGCTACATCCTTCAAGAGTCTGTGGAGCTCCATCAGGATATGTTTCAGAACAATGAATGCATTGGTTTGCCATAAATCCTCGCAGATTTCAGGATTAATAAATATATAGTCAATAAAAAATCAGTATAAGAAAAGCTTATATATTCATTCAATTTAACAACATCAAGGTATCAGGGAATGCCTCAAGTCTTAGGACATCCCGCATTGTATCCCTGCTGTGTTGAACACAGGGGTTTTATTATCAAAAAAACAATGTGCCACCACACTTTAAAAAGTGTGGTTTGAATGGCACTTGTTTTTTGGATGCAAGAAACTTCTTCCAAAAGAGAAGTTTCTGCACAGAAGTTTGTCTTTGTCAACAAACTTCTTGTGCTCAAAGTGTTCCACATCATAAATAGCATGGCTATCAAACACTTCGACATGAAAAAGAGAGTATGTATTTACATCGATGGAGCTAACTTCTACGGAGGTCTTACTTCAATAAACAGAAGGTTTACAGATACTAAATTTGATTTTGAAAAATATATAAAATTTTTAACGAGTAAAGATGAACTTGTTCATATTAATTACTATAATGCGTTGGTTAAAAAGAAAGTCAACGAAAGAGTATGGGAAAAACAGATAAATATGTTAAATAGGATGCGTAAAATTAAGAAGTGTAGGGTTACTTTATGCACTAGAAAATCAAGACTCAATATATTAGGGGAAGAGTTTCATACAATTAAAGGAGATGATTTATCTCTAGCATTAGATGCAATTGAAGATTGTTATGTCAAAGTGTCTCTTGAAAACCATATCCTGTTTAGGATGTGGTGATACTTTGAGCATCCAAAAATCGAGCACCAATCAAACCACACCTTTAAGGTGTGGTGGTGCATCGATTTTTTGATAACAATAATTTTGACAAATTAATTCTCATATCCGGTGATGGAGATTTTGCAGATTTAATAAACCGAATAAAAAGAGAAGGCAAGGAAGTTGAAATATGTTATTTTGAGGGTTGCTCTTCTAAAAGTCTGTTAAAAAAGGCAGGAACTCTAAACATCATTAACAAAAAAGTTGTAAATAAATTCTTTTTAAGAGAAAATAAAATTAATATTTCTCAATAATAAATCTCAGAAATATAATTTAAAGTATAAATAACAAAGATTTTTAACATACTAACTCCACAAAATAACATGGAAAAGAGAAACATAAGGCTCTTGAGCATTATATCTCTAGTCTTAGGTATTATTTTCTTAATAAACTCAAAAACAAACATTACTGGCGCAGTCATAAACTCATCAAGTATTTCCTCAACATTCAGCTCTATTTTCGGAGTCATACTTATATTGGTCTCGGTAATTCTCTTCATATTTGCAGAAAGTCTAGAAGGAAGATTGGAAGATAAAGTTCATATTTACGAAACAAGAAGGGGAAAAACACGTTTTGTAGAAATTAAAGGCATGGATTCCATAGCACCATTAATACAAGCAAATAATAACGGAGTTATAGGCCCATATCACATCAACTTAAAAGATTTAAATGAATTATTAGGGGCTGAATATATTAGTCTTAATGAAAGGGAAAAAATTTCAAATAGATATGGGCATTTTTTCAAAGAAAAAATGTACGAGGGTTTAAGAGATTATTCCAAATATAAACAAACGCACAAAAAATTAACCGTTGAGGACAAAAATAGGAATAAAGAAGAAAGAGATAGAATTGCAAAAGAATTAAGGGAAGCAAGAGCCAGCGAGAGAGTCTTGCAAATTTTGGATCCATCTTATAAAACAATACGCGAAAGATTAACAGATTTTAAAAAATCCCATAAAGGAGAACCACACGTTGTTAACCCAATCATCAAAAGAAATGCAGTTTATGTTCGCTATACTTCTGAAGAAGAAGTAGAGGATATAGAAAAGAATAAAATAATGGCTGGAACCAAGCAAAGTCTTTACTTTCCAAGTTTAGAAAAAGCACAGAAATTTATAAATGACACTCCCAAAGATATCGTAAAAACTATAACTGGAGCTGGCTGCACTGATAGAGCAATTGTTTTTCAAACAATTTATGCTCCAGACAAGATGAATACTCTAGTGGGCAAAGAATCAAGAAGCATGCATAAGGCTTTTTTTAAAGATTTAGAAAAAGATACTTGCTATTTTTTTAGAGTCTACAATCCACCTAGATAACTTTATCAATTATTTCTGCCTGTATTTCTGAAGCTACATGGTAAACATTTCCAGATACTCTCCCGCTCAATACTCTAAGTTCTTTAGCAGTACCCTCTGCTCTTTGTATCTCTAGCTTATCTTTTGCTTCAGCCCACTCTTTAACCAATTTATCCAAACATCCACTTGGAGTTCTACTTAACTCTCTTTGTAATCTCAAATCTAATTTCATGACTTCTCTAAAATATTGTTGTTGAACTATATCGCTAGCAAAAACAGGAATTCCATTAGCAACACACAAGTCTATAGTATATCCAAGACCAGGGAATTCACAATAACTTACCTTCTTTCCTTCTTGAAAGATAGAATCTAAAAAAGGTTGTAAATTTTTATCCAATTCAAGAGATACAACGTTAATGTCTTCTTTTAGTCTTTTAACTTTTCTAGATATTGCAAGAGCAGATTGAGGCTCTGCTAGGCTCGGAGTTGATAAAAGAATAAGATTTCCAAGTTTTGTTTGCCTCTCAAATACAGGGTATGCAGAATATCCAGAACTCTTTAACGCTTCAAATAGCTTTCCAAACTCTGGTTTTTGCCCATCTAGTTCAAATACTTCATCAAGATTACCTCCTTCATTCTCAAAACGATTCAAAGCAGCAAGATAAACTAACACGTCTCTTTTAACATCTATCTTACCAGAATCAGGCACTCCTTCATATCTCTTATGATTGTCTTCAAGTGCAATATCTCTTAAAAATACACCATACTCGGTATTTGTGTGCTTTCTTAGAAAAGCATCGGCATCAGATACCAAAGGTCCAAGACCCCTTTGACTTAAAGGTTCTAATTCGGCATAAGCTCTAAAGGTTTGCGCTACTGTGGCTTGATAGTCTCCAACAGGTTTATATCCACTATAGCCCAAGCTAGCATCTTTAGGTTTTTTAGATTCATTTCCCATACCATATCCAAGACTTCTGTCAGTTTTATCTTTTTCGGTTGTCATACTATTTTCAAACCCATAATTCATTTATAAACCTTACTATTGTCACTACTTTAGAAAGGTTTAAAAGTAGGGCTTAAATCCAAACTTCATGACCGAAACAACTATTCAACAAGTGCTAGATTCCTTGATTGAGAATGAAGTATGTGATGAAGAGACAAAAGAAGCTTTGCTTAAATCTCAAGATCCATTTGTTGAGAGTAGAGTAAGAGAAGTGCATACATCATCCAGCGGAAGGTATGAAAAAGGGAATAAACTATTGTTCCTTGAAGAACTATTAAATGAAGAAGATAAAGTAAAAGATACAGTTAAAGAATGGTTATCTGATGAAGACAGATTATTCTTGTTTGATGAATCTCCCCAAGGAGATTTATATGGTCAGCTTTTACTAGCCAAAGCTAAGGGAAATCTAATTAATTTTAGAGACCAATATAGTAGGCCCATAACAGAACAAGCACCATTTGAATCAGGTAGAACTCTAAACATAAAAAGAGAAGAAGGCATTAATAGTAATAGGAGTGAATTATATGAGGGCAAAGTTAAAGCAGTAGTGCAAGGAATAGAAAGAGATTTAGATGACTTTTTTACAGGTATCAAAGATTTTACATCTAATGTATTGCCTAAGAGAGTGAAAGGAAAATCAGTAAGAGATGTAAGTTTCATTTCAGATGACCTTCTTGATGGAATTGATCTTGACAAATTAGCTAAATTAGAAGCAGTTTACTTCGTTGATAAAAGCCTAGAAGATACTGCCGAAGAATTTTTAGATGACATGGTTGAGGAAGATACGACAAAAAAAAGCAGAGCGGAATTAAAATCTGAATTTTTAAAAGATATTAATGAGAAGATAAGTCTTTACGAGAATTTAGCTAAAGAAGCTATTAAAGAAAGATTAGATGATTATTTGAAAAGAGGGGATATATATGCAGAAGGAGCTTTAGATAACATTCTAAAAGCTTTACAAATAGATGATCGTGAGGAAGAGTTTAGTCCGCTTAGGAATTTGGCTCTGCAAAGAGGAGTTTCAGACAGGGTGCGTAATGCAAGAAACTTAGAATACAGAGTAGTATTATCGGATAAAGACCCATTAGATATAAGATTTGGAAAAGACTCTGGCTGTTGCATAGGAGTATATCCTAATAGCGGAAGTATAGGAAAGGCATTTGGTTTGCCACATATGATTGCAGATAATTCAGTATATTTCTTTAATGTCGAGCAGAAAAAACCTCAAGGAGAATGGCATAGAGTAGGTATAGTTTTAGGATTTGATGGAGAAGATTCTCTCGGCAACAGAGTTTTCATTGCAAATAGCCTCGAATTATCTCCTTTCATGAATCCTGATGATGTAGTTCCACAAGTAGTTGATTATGCAGAGTCAGAAGTAATTCAATACCTAAAGTCTCAAGGTTTCAAAGCAGCTTTTATGGGTGCCCATGATTATAATACTAGTAGAAATCATTCAACAAGAGCCAATAATCTAGTCAGAACGATTTCAACTAAAAAGAAATCGGCAAGAGCAAAGCCATTTTATTCTGAAGTCTTTAATAGAACAGGAAAAACCGAAGATAGTGATTTTTATTCTCTATTTGATGACAGAAATAATTAGCTAAAAAAGACCTCAATCTTCGAAGGGTCTTTTTTAATTTCTTTAACAATAGAAGCAGGACCTATCACAGTAAGGGAATTACTCTCGCCAGTAAGCCCCTGTGCAATACCACGACGCATCTTTAAAAAGAAACCTGCGTCGCCTCGATGAGCATCAACAACAGCAAGTTCTATCCCCTTGAACGACCTTATATGGTCAACCATTGCCATCGTGTCTTCTATTAATCTTATCTCTTCTTCAGGTCTCAAGCGCCCTTGAAGGATAACAACTCTATTGCCAAGAACTAACTGCAATATTTTCTTTACTCTTTCAGTTATTGTCAACTCCTTTATTTCAGAATAAGGCATAATATGTATGCTAAACCCCCTAATCTTGGAATTTTTTTTCATTGTATTAGTTTATCACCATTTTATTTAAATCTGTCTCAAACCCTCTTAGTAAGTTTGAAGATTTCATCATAAAAGTTATCCATATTAGTAGCCTTCTTAGCAGATATTCCAACAACAGAATATTCAGGAAATGCCGCCTCTATCTTTTTAACATTAGCTTTTCGCAAGTCTATCTTGTTTGCAACTATCAACACCGGAATCTTACGCGCAAGCAAGTTTCCAATTATAGTCAAATTTACTTGAGAATATGGATTTTCAGTAGCATCAAGCACAATAATAACTGCATCCATATCGTCAAGCCACTTAATAGCTTCGATAATACCTTGTGTTGCCTCTTTAGCTCTTTTTTTAGACTCCTGCTTTCCAATACCATAGTTAATGAAATCTTCATAATCTATTTTAGTCGCAATTCCAGGAGTATCTATAATTTTAAGAAGCATTTTCTTTCCATTGTGTTCTATTTCAACTTTTTCCTTAAATTGAACTTCTCTTGTCTCATGAGGCACTTCACTAACCGTTCCTAATTCCTCTCCAGTCCAGTCCCTGCATAAAAGATTAGCTAAACTAGTCTTTCCAGAATTAGGAGGTCCATAAAATCCTATCTTAAGATTATCCTTCCTTCTAAACAGTCCTCCAAAAAATCTAGATAATATTTTTAACATGTTTAGTTGAAAGAAGGTCTTTTAATAAATCTTGTGTCAACTGGATATCCTTGTCTGTTGGATATTTGAGTAATAGTATTTTTATGTTCTTTCCTCGTAAATAGAGGTATTTCAAGCATTGCAACACGTTTACCCTCAATCTTTCTAAACGCAAACCTTATTCTTTCACTTGACCATCCCTGTTGGTGTAATCTTGAGCGTATCTCTCCATCTGAAAGCCCGCTCTTTCGAGCATTATAAATAAATGTAATTAAATTATACAAATCATTGCGCTCAGGGAATAAGTTTTTCTGGTAATTTCGTTTATACCATTCCTGCAATATTATATATGCAACAAATCCTAAAACAAATAGTACAATCCATCCAATAATTGTAAACTTAAACCATCTCGTTGAACAATCTTCGGGGCAGCTATCTGCAGATTCATCATCCTCACAAATATCATTTATATTACATTTATCGCTTGGTCCTGTTGTGTTTCCAATCACACTAAGAGAAGGTGCTATGTAAGCTCCAAGAGTTTCAGCATCAATGTCTCCATAAACTATAAACTCAAAAGTCTGACTGCTAGAAGTATCAAGAACAATATAATCTACATTTTCACCAGTTATAGATTTAATACTATAATTAGATTTATACATTCCAGATTTCTCAATATCCTGTCCAAATATAAGATAAGTTTTAGCACTCACAGAACCAATAGGATTTGTTTTTATAGTAAACATTGAGGCAAGCACATCGGCATCAAATTCATTAACTTTGGCAATTTTTTTAAATGAAATTTCAGGATTAAATTTATCATTCATCCATCCAATAACTTGTTCAGTCAATGCAGAATTATCTGTAATATCTTTATTTTCAATCTGCTCCAAATAATTTACATTAACATTATCATAACCTGCACTCAAAGGGAAGTTTTCTCCAGAGCTAATTGTAGCAACAGCAACAGGCACATCAAGTTTAATTAAATCAAGCATAACCTCTTGAAATCCAGATTCATCAGAAGCCAAACCATAATTTCTTTCAATAGCACTTATTCTAGATGTGAGATTGCCCAAATCAACTATACTTTGTAACTTTGAAACAATCCATGTAGGATACGAATTAATCTTAGTTGTAATATTAGTAATGCGTTTTTTATACTCTATAATTGTCTGATTTGCAATAATTCTAGGGTCTCCGACAAATATTTTGAATTGTTTAGTTGCTTGCAATCCTTGTCTATTCACAGTAACATTCACATCAAACGAAGAACTATTTCTCTTAGTATAAGAATGAGATATTTCGCTCCCATTAACTGTTTGTATCGGAGTTCCATCTCCAAAATTCCATGTAGAACTAGTAACATTAGTTAAATTAGATACTCTAAATCTTGCGTTCTGACCAAATGCAACAACTTTAGGATTTACATCAAAAGCAAAACTCCTTCTTACAGAAATATCTTTTTCAAATAGTTTATCTCCGTCTAAATAAAATTTAAACTTAGTTTCAGAACTTGTTACAGGAATAATAAAATCTGCTTTAGAAATATCTAAACTCAAATTAGTTGCCCTTATTTTAGTAGGCTCATAAGTCAAACCATGAATTGTTTGAGTATTTCCATTAACTCCTACAGTTGTATAATCTACTCTAGCTTCGCTCAATCCAACAACTTGATCTTCTCCATAAAATTTAATTGGTATGAAACAAGGATTACTCTGACAACTCCCCCCATAATGGTCATCCACATAATTATCAATATCATCGGAAAGACTACGCATAAACATTCGATCATACAATGTGTTATTAATAACAAAACTAGGGGAAGCAGAATATTTCATAGTTTCTGCAAATAAATCAAAGTCGCTATCTAATGAACCAAACCCTTCAGCAGTTCCACATGTAGGCAAATTAGTCTCCCAACCTATTTTATCAGGACTATTTACATTTACGCGAGTAGTTACGCAAACAGAATAATTTTTAGTCTCGGAAGATGGATAATTTACTACGCAACTCAAATCTTGCAATGTCTGAGCAGGAGATTGAGGAAGAGTACAATTTCCCAATAAAACTGCGCTATCAAAATCATATAATCTCATAGTTAAATTTGCAACTCCATCTCCTTTGTGTATTTTTCCTCCAATTTTAAATGCAGGTGCTGCAGGAATGCTTATTTTTTCACAATATTCTGTGCCTGTAACAATAGGTGCTTCTTCAGTATTCGACGTGTCATAACATCCTACATGGCGAATCCCACAACTCTCTCCGCTACTCTGTGTGCTGGCAATAATATCATCGCCGTCAGCTAAAATATCTACAAAAAGATTTGGAGAGCAACTCAAAGGAGCATTGCTATTTACACTAATTTTAGCATTAGTTATAGAAACTCCAGGACCATTCAGTTTAAAACCTACAAACTTTTCCTGCCCTGTAGTCAAAGAAACGCCATTAATGGTGCCTGAAGAATAATAGTCATTTGCACAACCAACAGAACTACAATTATAATTAACTCTCTCACTAAGTCCAGATTGTTTTTTTATAAAATCCAACAAAGTTATATTACCTGGAAAATTACTTGTTAAAACAGAATCAGCAGAATGATTTACAACAGTTAAATAAACATTCCCTCTTATTTTATCTCCAGCAGAATAATTTGTAGCAATTGTATTAGTTAAATGATTTACAGTAGCAAAAACACCGATACTAATAACAACAGCTAAAATCAAAAAAGCAAATATCAAATAAATAAATGCATAACTCCTATTCAAATTTTTATTTTTTATTTTCATGCTTCTTTCCCCTATAAAAGTTAAATGCAAAATATAAAAAGGCGATAGCAATAACAGAAATAATAAATTGAGCTTTTCCAAAAAAGCTTAACTCGAAGTTAAGCGACCCACAAGGCACAGTGACAGGACTGCGAGTACATGTATTAGGAGGAGAACCCGAACATATGGTAGGACTACCAGTACCAGTCGATGCAGTTCCCCTGTAAGTTATAGTCTTTCTTCCATTAACACATTCAGTCTGTGTAGTACTCCAAGTGCAATCACTTACTACACAATTATTAGGACCAAAGATACATCCATTTTGACTATTAGTATATCGAGTAGCCCTAACTCCGCAAGTACCCGTAGTAGTACTACCGGTCCAATAACACTGCAATAATTCGCACGCAACAGGATTCCGACCATAAGATGCACGAGGTATTGCAGGATTTCTATTTCCATTGCAAGCAGTTGAACTTGTAAAGTCATTACATTCAATAATTATCGGTCCAGGAGGTATCTGACACGAGTATGGCGTAGTTGAAGTAATTCCAGCCATACATCTATATCCAGTAGGACAACAATCATTCTCATTTCCAGCTTCATCTCCTCCCTTACAGGCATTATTTGCTTCAGTTGTAGACTTCCATTGCGATATCGACTCATAATATTTATATCCATTATTCAAACATCTTCCTAAAGTAAAGTCCCTTTGGAAACTTGCACTCGCAGAAACCCCAGCAACAGAATAATTAACTAAAACACTCATATGTTTGTCATTTAAATTATTAGACATATCATCATAATTCAAAGCACCACTCTTATTATTTAAGCCCTCAAACATAGCCCATGGTTCATTCCAATTGTCATCCCAGAATGTCCAGTTGAAGAACATATTAATATAACTAGCAGGGTTTGAAGAAGTAGGAGCGCTAGTAATTGTAATAGATCCCCCAGCACCACATCCAGAAGGAGAATTTTCAGTATTTGTGCGACAACTTCCTCCAAGGCAACTCACAGTAGGGCAAGTAGTACCTGGAGTAACTTCAACAGCAAAACTATCAGAAGCGCTAAAATCAACTCTTTCAGGGAAATAAAGCATACCTGCGCCAGGAGGGCTATTATATACAAACTCATCAAAAGAAGGTTTATTTATATAAGCAAAAGTTTTTTTAGCATTTTCAACAACTAACATCTGAGATTCAGCAGTAACATATTGCCCTCGCATGTCCGTGCATTTCAATTTAACATTGACTTGTCCAGCATCTCCAAAATGACCCGGCCCATTGCCTCCAAATATCAAACCAAATTCAGGTTCTGTACTAGTATAAGATGTCGTCTGCCCCTCTTGAGTTATAGTCCAGTTATTCTGCACAGGACCAATCCGACTGGTGCATCCAGATACAAAACTTATTTGTATATTATTAAAATAAACTCCTCTATGTACAGGAGCCGTGACAATAGCAACAGGATTCGAATAAGTGCAACTGCTTATATTACCATCATAAAGCAACTCATAAGAAGTAGCAGAAGTAGCACCAATATAACTTGCAACGAAATCTAAATCTAATAAACCATTACTGTTTTGTAATGCACTATTCAAAGCATCTAATAATCCTTGTTCACTTAAATTAAGAGTTACATTTGCTTGGTTATTGCTAACTGCTCCTTGCCTAGGTCCTCCAATTGATTGAACCCTTAGAATAGACCTATCATCACGTAACTGGAATTCTACATTTCCACTCGTAATTCCCCCAGTTGTCACATTCATAATTACATAACTATTCGGACAAATTTTCGTGCCCGAAGGTATTTCTTCACCGTTATAATAACTCCATTTAGGAGCAGTAAGACTCGAAGGTGTTGTAGAACAGCATATTTTTTTATAATTAGCATTACTATTATAAACATTCATCGAATAATTTTCAATATGAGCATTTGTTGCACCTGAAAGAGAAATTACTTCTTGTGTAGTATCAGGACAATCTAAATTTCCAGCAACACTTTGGCAAGTTAAATCTCCATAACAAATATCTACTCTATAAGCAGGAGTAGTATGGTCTGGAATCTCAGCATGAGAATTATTATTGAATTTTAATCGAAGAACTCTATTACTGCCGACAGTAATACAATCATGAACTGCATTAGTTCCAGCACGAGTACCAGTATAATCCTGCCCAAAAATAGTTTTATAACAAATATCTTGTGTGTAAGTTGCAGTTCCAAAACTCCAATTCTCTCCATGAGCATTAGTCGGAGCAGAAATTCTCATTATTCTATCATTATCTGGACAAGTCTGAGCCTCAACATCCAAAGATAAAAAAGTGACAAAAACAAATGAAAATAATAATATACTTATCAATCGCCTCATGCATCTCACAT
Source organism: Nanobdellota archaeon (assembly GCA_038044225.1). Taxonomy (GTDB): domain Archaea; phylum Nanobdellota; class Nanobdellia; order Pacearchaeales; family GW2011-AR1; genus SICU01. Next base: position 5,162 of record JBBTAL010000058.1, on the reverse strand, counting down.
GCCGTCGCAGGTTTATAAATAATTGCTTGTTTAGAGTCCAGCAATTTTCTCTATGATAATTGTTAAAATTAAATTCAGCCTTTCACAACACCCAACGGCTTAAGCCGTGCAACCATTTTTCCAATACCTAAAGTATCACTAACACGAACAACTTCATTTACATCCTTGTATGCGCTAGGTGCTTCATCAACCGCACCTTTCAAACTCCCAGATTCAAGAATAATATCTTTATCACTCATTTCTCTTGCAAGACTTTCAGGAGTAATAGTTCGAGAAGCCTCACTCCTAGACATCAAACGCCCAGCGCCGTGAGCAGTAGAACCAAAAGTCAATTCCTCTGCTTTTTTAGTCCCAACTAAAACATAAGAATAAGTTCCCATGCTTCCAGGAATAAATATTGGACTTCCAATCTTGCGATATTTCAAAGGAATCTCCAAACGTCCTGGTCCAAACGAACGAGTAGCCCCCTTTCTATGGACGCAAATCTCTTGCATCTTACCATTAATATTATATTTCTCAATCTTAACTATATTATGCGCAATATCATATATTAAATCTAAATTATTCTTGGGAAAATATTTTTTAATAATTTCGCGTAAACTAAAAGTAAGTAATTGCCTATTCACAAATCCAAAATTAGCAGCTCCCCTCATAGCAGACAAATAATCTTTTCCAAGTTCAGAATTTATTGGAGCACACGCAAGCTCTCGATCAGGCAATTTATCAAAACCATATTCTTCTTCCATTTTCTTAATATAATCTGAAGCAACCTGATGCCCCAGACCGCGACTTCCAGAATGAATCAAAAAAGTTACTTTTCCAACACAATCAATTCCAAAAACATTAGCAGTTTTCTTATCATAAATTTCTTCAACAACTCCTATTTCCATAAAATGATTTCCAGCACCTAAACTACCAAGTTGATGCATTCCTCTTCCCTTTGCTCTAGCAGATACTTTAGAAGAATCAGCTCCAGATATGCAACCTTCGTCTTCAATTCTTAATATATCTTCTTTAGTTGCAAATCCTTTTTCAAATGCCCATTTGACTCCATTTTTTAAAACCAAATCAATTTCTTTAGGTGAAAAAGAAAAACCACTCTTAACTCCAACTCCCGAAGGTATATCTTTTCCAAGAGATTTCATAATTTCTTTTCTTTTCTTCATGAAATCACTTAGTTTAATATCCGAAACAATAAGCCGAACGCCACAATTAGAAACTACAAAACCATTAGCTATAAAATTATGGTTATCTTGAATGTTAAAATCATATACTTTACATTTTTCAAATATTTCTTTTTTATCCATAATATTGTCAAAAATAACCCCATACTTTTTTAATTCCGCCAGTTTATTTCTTTTAAAATCTTTAAATGAAATAAAATCTAAATTAATTCTTTGACCAGCATTTTCATAATAACTTCTTTCTACGAATCTTTCATTTATTTTATTAATTAATATATTTTTTACTTCAGATATTTTAAATCCTTTTTTTCTATATTCTTTAATTTTTTGAGATAACTCTCTTCTTTTATTAGTTTCTTGTTTTTTAAGAAGAATATACAAAGAAGCAATATTTACTATATTTCTTCTTTTATTATTATATTCAAAACCTATTTTTCTCCAAAGTTTTAACATGTTGTCTTCTCCTTTAATAAGCAATCTAAACCTTCTTGTCTTTTCACCATATTTATTATGAAAATCTTCAAATTCACTTATAGAAGTTTCTTTAATTCCGAATTCTTCTAAAAGTAAAGAAATATCTATGAGGAAATCCCTAGCATTTTGTCTTAGAGCTTCAATTTTATTTTGGTCAATAGTTGGACAAAAAAAACAGGTTTTAGAACTTGTTTTAGGAGTAGACATCTCTGCTCCAAAAAATCCTGCTAAAAACAATCTCTTAATTAATAAGTTTGATTTTTTAATCCATTCAGGAATTCTTACTTCTTGTCTTGTTTTATTACCTAAAACCAAACCTCTTTCTTCAAGTAAATGATTAAATTCTTGAGAGTTAATATGTAATGAATATTCAACATTACTAAATTTAATTAGATTATATTTAGTTTGGATTGAATGGTATCTACTTCTTGAATAAATATATGAATTAACCCCTATTCTTGCTAAATCTCTCTTAATTGTCTTTAAGTCTTCTTCTTGACCATAAGCAGAAGCACGAATTCCATATTTTGATTTAACAAAGGAACCATCTCCAAACATGTATCCTATAAATTTTGAAAGTATTGCATCTTTTTCGGTTATCTGTTCATTGATGGATATTCCCTCAAATAAGTCTACAGCAACAAAATCTTCAATTTTAAGATCAGAAATATTTTTCATTCCATGTTTAGTTAAAAATGGATGGTCTTCTGTTGCTCTTATTTTTAAGCCAGAATTCAAAGTTATTTCAGACAATTTATCATTATCTCTTGACATAATTAAATTAATTGGCTTACTTTCCATAATTTTGCTTTTCATATTTAAAGTATTAATCTGATTAGAAAAAATAATTTTTTTTAACTTTCTTCCATTATCTTCAATTTCTAATTCAGATTGTAATTTCTCAAAATTCTCAATTTTCATACATCCACCAAACTCATTTATAATTAAGCTATCTCCTGTTAAGCAATTAATATCATACCCAGTTTGCCCAGGTGAAACAACACCTTTCTTCAAATCATAAGCAGATACTCCTCCAATACACGCTCCGTATCCTTGGTGAGCATCAGGAAGAACAACAACCTGTTTAACAACTCCAGGCATCATTGCCATATTTCTAGCTTGTTCAAGAGTCTTGTCTTTTTTTATGCTTTCAAGTATCTTTTCAGAAGCATAAACTCTAACAGGCACATTCATCTTTCCTTCTACAGGAATTTCATATACATTCTCAGATATTTTTTTAATCATTTTATTAATATATCTTAAGGGTTTATTAATATAGTTAAAACATAAAATTCATTACTTTTTAGAAAAGTATTAAATACACAAATCATATATAGAAGTATGAAAAAAGAGAGTTGGAAAAAATTCTGGATAGTAACTATTTTCTCAATAGCAATGGGTTTCCTAGAATCAACAATTGTAATTTACTTAAGAAAAATATACTATCCAGATGGTTTTGACTTTCCATTAAAGGGATTCATTGACCCAAATATATTAAGTATAGAATGGATAAGGGAGTTTTTTACAATCGTTATGTTAATAACAATAGGCCTTTTAGCAGGAAAAACATTATATGAAAAATTTGCTTATTTCATATTGTCTTTCGCAATATGGGACATTTTTTATTATGTTTTTCTAAAAGCATTTCTTGACTGGCCACAGTCATGGATTACATGGGACTTATTATTCTTAATTCCCTAGCCTTGGATAGGTCCTGTTCTTGCACCATTAATATGCGCAGTTCTAATTATAGTTACATATTTTCTTGCAATAAATTTAATCGATAAAAATGTAAAGTTAAAATTAAATATTTCAGAGGGGATTATAATCACATTAGGAGTAATAATTGTTTTATTCACATGGCTTTATGATTATGGAGAATTAATAATAGGCGGAGGATTTACAAAAGATTTCTTTTTATTAGCAACAAATGCGGAATTTATCAAAATCATAGATGATTTTATCCCTGCAAGTTATAATTGGACTTTATTTTTATTAGGAGTAATTATATCGACAATAGGAATAATAAAGGTTTAAGAAACAAAAAATAATCAAACATCCACTACAACCTGTGCTTCCCATTTTTTATTCTTTAATTGTTTAATATACATCTCCGCATATGTAGGTGCCTTAATTGCATCTAAATCCGTATAATTAGAAGCATCATCCCCATAAACAACAACATTCGCAGTAATCTTATCATTCTCGCCAGTTAATTTAACTTCAGCTCTTGAAACAACAAAAGCATCAACATCAAACAAGTAAATCAACTCTTCAATGAACTGATAAAGTAATGATTCATGATTCTTCTCAGAAACGATAAATTCTTTTTTTCCAGTTTCATTAATCTCTCCATTTCGCGAGAAAACCGAAGACACCGCAAGTGCGCAGTTTTCAAAAACCTCTGAAACATCAGACCCATAAGCCCTGAACTTAACGTCTCCAGTATGCTCAAGAAATTCGAATTTTTTATTCATACTTTACCGAATATAAGAAGGTTTAAATATCTATTATTTGTTGGAAAATGATGACGGAAGAAGTTACTAAAAGGTCAAATGTTGGAGAAAGAGCAAGGACAGGCTTATTCGTCTTAGGATTTTATGCAGTAGTAAATATGCCTTATGCAGTCCATACATTTAATCTACCAAAGGAGCAAATTCAACCAACAATTTCTCAACAATTGAGGGCTGAAGAGAGTAAACTATTTGATATTTCAGGTGGGTGTGTTTATACTAATTTTATGTTTTTAGGGACATGTATGGGATATGCTGCGCGGGAAGTCTTTAATTAATTATTCTATAAATACCTTCTGATAAACTAGTTTTTAGGAATTTGGGAAAAAATATATAATAAATTTTAATTATTATAGATATAATGTAATTAGAAGCAAGGCAGAATCAAATAATTATAAAATGTTAAAGATTAGGCTGAAAAAATAACAGACCAAAAATGTATCTCAAATCATCACAATAATCTCTTCAGGCTTGACAATTTTTATTCCACGATATTCCTTCAAGTCAAGAAGATGTTTATCATATGAAATAATATATTCAGCATTGCTTTCTAAAGCACATTCAATTATCTTATTATCATCAGCATCTTCTTTTACAATATCAACTTTTTCACTAGGAATAACTAAAGTCAAAAATTGAATAGACTTTTCAATTATGTTTTTAGTATCCCCTTCACTATATAAGAAATCTCTTTTTAGGACTTCTGCAAATTCATCTAATATCTCTCTTGTTGTAAATATTTCAGCATCATTTAAAATTAACTTTTCTAATAATTTGTGGCTTACGCTATAGTCCCACTGTGTTGCTGATATCAAAAAAACAATGTGCATAACACTTTAAAAAATTAGCACTTGTTTTTTGGATGCTCAAAGTGCTCATCAGACACACTTTGACATAAGAAAATTAGTATCTGCTACAATTTTCATTTTTTCTTATTTTTTCTCGCTTTATGAACCAAATCAAGTACATCAGACTCTCTAATTCCAAGTTT
>JBBTAL010000057.1:0-1334 GCA_038044225.1 Nanobdellota archaeon | reverse complement strand
GTGTTTCGTTTTCCATGGATTTTTTAAGAAATCAAATTATATATGCGCTTTTGCGGAACTAGTTCCGCATTGGGATTTATATAACCAAATCATCAAGATATAACATGGATTTATTGAATAAGATTAAATTAATCTTTACTGGCGAGCAAGAAAAAAGAGACAAAGTAATTAAAGAAATTATTCATATTGAAGAACTGCCTTCTATATTAGAAAGTAAAATTAATGAACTAACTGTATTAAAAGAACAGCTTAAAAATGAGATATCTAAAAAAGTTTCTTGTTTTGAAGTTGAGGCTAATAAAAAAATAATGTCTTTAGAGTACATTGATATCTCTCAAAGAAAGGAGTATGATAAAATAAAGCTTATTGTTGAGGAGAATCTTAAGATTTATATTTTATATCTAAAAAGAACAATTAATAATATAAAAGATGTAAATGGGGAAAGTACAGAAGAATACATAAATAGACTCTTTCGTACATTAAATGAATTCAACAGAATTTCTTCTAGACCTCTCGAAAAAGCTACGATTCTAATAGGGGATGAATTAGGTAGCACTAGAGCAATGGTAAGATTATTTATTCAAAATATTAATCAGATTGTAGCGGATAATAAATTTATTTTTGAGAAAAACAACTTATATAACTTCCTTAGTAAATTATTGTCCGAGTCAAAAAAACTAACTTTGTTAGATATTGAAATGAAGAATAATTTATCAAAAATTAATGCTATATTAGAAAATTGTATGAAAGAACAAGATGTGCTGAAGAGCAAGATATTAGAAATTAAAAAAGAAGATGATTTTAAGAGAGATAATCAGGAAAAAGCAGATTATAGAAATAAATTAGATTACTTAGAAAATGATATCTGGAACATAAAGAGAGAACTAGATTTAAAGACATTATTAAAGAAGTTTCATCATGATAAAAAAATAGATCAATTAGTCCGCAACTATGTAAATGATTTTAAAAATGCAATTATAGAAGATAAGGAGTTAAAGATTATTGATATACTAGAGGGCAATGATAAAAAATATGCCTCTAAATTAAAAGAAGTCCAAAAGACTTTGATTTATTTGCATCCTCCTTCTCCAACAAAAGTAGGCAAGGAGATAGCTTTTCTTGATGAGAAAATAAAAGAAAGCAGTGCATATGTTTTCAACTTGGAGAATAGTATAAAAAACGAAATAAAGAGAAAAGAAAAATTATCTGTAAAGTTACAAAAAATAAATTCTGACTTAATTGAAGAATCTAAATTATTGTTTAATTAATGTTAATATAGATACAGAGAATTCTGATAATTAAATCATAATTTGTTCAGAATTCTCTGATAGGCA
>JBBTAL010000056.1:0-2654 GCA_038044225.1 Nanobdellota archaeon | reverse complement strand
AAAAAATTGAAGGAACAATTAGATTATAAGACAAAACAAGCGAGTGATTGGCAAGAAAAATATTATGAACTGCTTAATGAATTGAAGAAGACACAAGAATTGCTTAGGCAATTCTTGAATGAAAATACTCCTTCGTCAAAGCTTCCATTTAAAATAAATGAAACTAATAAAATAAAAAAAGAGCCAAAACCTCGAGGGAAACCTATTGGTTCTAATGGAGCAAATAAAGATGTTCCAGAATATGTTGATAGAAAAGTTAATGCTAAACTAGAAGGAAACTGTCCTAGATGCGGTAGAATTATTAGGCTGAAAAATATAGAAAAAAGATTAAGATATGTTTACGATGCAATAATCAAAGCAGAAGTTATTGAAGTTGAAGAGGATGTTTATCTTTGTGACTGTGGAGAGTTTTGCATTGGAAAACATCCAGACATTCCTCAAAGAGGAATGATAGGATACAATTTACAAACATTATTTACAGAATTGAAATTTAATTTCTCTGGTTCTTATGCAAATATATCTGAGTTTTTTAATAATGCTACTAATGGAAAAATAGATTTTAGTCCCAAAGCAATTAATGATTGTGTTGGCAGGATTGCTAAGAAGCTTGAGCCTTCTTATGATAAAATAGAAAGTGAAATAAAAAAAGAGGATTATGCTTACAGCGACGAGACTTCTTGGCCAGTTAACGGAATTAGATGGTACTTGTGGTTGTTAGTCACAAAGAATTATGTATTTATTACAATACAAAATTCAAGAGCAAGAAGAGTTTTATTGGATATTCTTGGAGAGAAATATCATGGCGGAATTATCAGTGATTGCTTTAGAGTTTATGATGATTTTGCTAAATGGTATCAAAAATGCTGGGCACATTTAGTAAGAAAAGCAAAATTTGAGAGTGAGAAAAATCCTAAGAAAAATGTAGTGAAACTTTATGCTCAGCTAAACAAATTATATAATGAAATGAAGGATTTTCTAAAAGAAAATCCTTCGAAAGAATTAAGAGCTATAAAGAAAAGAGAATTTGAAATAAAATTAAATGAGATAATAAACTACAAAAATTGGTGTAAAGAAGCTAAAAGTATCGTTGATAATTGGTTAAAAATGTATCGTGGTCATTGGCTTACAGCAATAGAAATTGAAGGAATAAATTTAGATAATAATCTTTGTGAAAGAAAAATTAGAGGTTCTATTGGATGGAGAAAAATGCTTGGAGGACATAAAACAAGAGAAGGAGCAAAGCAATATGCAATTATTCAAACGCATCGGCAAACATGGAAGCATCAAGGGAAATATCCTTATAATGAGCTGTTAAATATAATTAGAAACTAGTTGTCGAGGACACTTTATACTTACAATTTAATTAAGCCTTTGTAACTTTTACTGCTTTAGGACCTTTGTCGCCTTGTTCTATTTCGAAGGTTACTGCGTCGTCTTTTGCTAACGAGGTTGTTCCTACTAAACTTGTGCTGTGAACGAAATAGTCTTTTCCGTCTTCGCCTGTAACAAAGCCGAAACCTTTGATTTCATTATAAAACTTTATTTTGCCTTTCATATTAATTCCTTTATTTATAGGTATTTAAACGTTTGTTATTTATTTATTTTATCTTCGATTACCAAAGCGTCTTCCACCCATGCTTCTTGGGCCTCTTTCTCTATTGGTCCTTGAGTCTCTTCTGTTTCCATGGTCTCTGTCGCTTCTACTGCCTCTGAAATTACCGCCGAATCTCTTATGTTGTCCGAAACGACTTTCATTTCTGTTTCTATCGCCGTGAGTTATATTATGTGTGCTTTGATTTGAAGATTTGCTTGGCATTTGTAATTTCTCAAATTCTGGAAGAGGTTGTTTTTCTATATTTGAATCTACTCTTCTTACTATTTGCCTGAATTCTGAATGATCCCCTGTTGAGACGAAAGAGATTGCTATTCCGTTTTTTCCTGCCCTTGCTGTTCTGCCTATTCTGTGGATGTATTCTTCTCCAGTTTTAGGAATGTCGTAATTGTATATATGAGAAACGTCTTTAATATCTAGGCCTCGAGCGGCTACGTCTGTGCATACTAAGATTAAAGTATTTCTTGTATGAAATGATTGTAATACGCTAGAACGTCTGTTTTGAGAATGTCCTCCGTGAAGCGATTCAGCGTGTAATCCATTTATACCTAAGTTTCTAGTTAGTTTGTCTGTGTTTCTTCTTGTATTACAGAATACCATGACTACTCCGTTTTTTTCTTGTTTAAGTAAATGAACAAGCAAAGATAATTTTGTTTCATGAGTTACGTCGTAGTATATTTGATATAACTTTGAAGGATCAACTTTATCTCCTGCTTCTATATGAACTGGATTTTTCATGTATTTTTTGGCCATGTATGCAATGTCTTGAGAAAGAGTAGCTGTGAATAACATTGTTTGTTTATTTGCAGGACATGACTTAATTATTTTTTCGACATCTTTAATGAAACCCATGTCTAACATTCTGTCTGCTTCGTCTAAAACTAAGATTGAGAGTTTCGAGAGGTTAAGGCTTCTTTGCTTTAAGTGGTCTAAAATTCTTCCGGGAGTTCCGACGACAACTTCTGCACTTTCAATATTTCTAACTTGCGGCTGGAAACCAACGCCGCCGTAAATTTCAATTACGTTTAGATGCGCGTGCTTT
>JBBTAL010000055.1:0-1866 GCA_038044225.1 Nanobdellota archaeon | reverse complement strand
AAGAAGGGAGAAAATCTGGATTTGTAGAGGGAGTTATTTTCTTGCATCCAGATGGGAGGATGGCTAAACTAAGGAGAGATATGTTTCCTTTTTGGTATGAACAAGAAGGAAAGTCACATAAATCTGATGAAAAATAAAAAACATACAGAAGAATCAAAGAAAAGAATTTCTAATTCTATAAAGTTACATTGGAAAAATAATTATAGTATAAAAATGAAAGGTGTTATGAAAACTGCTGATAAATTAAGGGGTAGAAAAGTAGGTTCTCATTCAGAAGAATGGAAAAAGAAAATAAGCAACACTGAAAAAGGTAAAATTATATCATTAGATACAAAATTTAAACAGAGACAATCAAGAATAAAATTTGCAAAGGAACATCCTGAAGTAGAAAAACAAAGAGGAATAAAAACAGGAAATAAATTAAGGGGCAAAAAACAAGCTATTAAATTTGTAGAGAAAGTAAGAGAAAGATGGAAAAATCCACAATATAAAGAGAAAAGATTAAAAGAAATGATGAAATTTACTTCGCCTAATAAACCTGAAAATAGATTAAATGAAATTATAAAAAATAATAAACTTCCTTACACTTTTGTAGGCAATGGAAGAATTATAATTGGAGGATTTAATCCTGATTTTATAAGTGATGATAATAAAACAGTTGTTGAAGTTTTTGGCGATTATTGGCATAATAGAAAAGATTGGATAGAAAGAGATAAGAAAAGGTTTGAAACTTTTAAATATAATGGATATAACAGTATCTCCGCATGAGTGTTGATACTATAAAATTAATCCATAATGTTTATATATTTAACCTATCTATTAGATAGGTATGAAAAAGGTAAAAATTATAAGAAAATCTACACTTACTTTGAAAGGGATAAAATGCTTTCTTGAAAGAGAGGTCAAACCATTTGGAACTAGCGGGAGAATTGATTTTCCGAAAGAATTTATCGGGAAAAAAGTTTATGTGATAATAAATGATTGACGAAAGTAAAATTGTTTTTAATTTAGGAATATTGAAGCACTTCATAAATAATTCTCTTGGGCTGGACTATGAATCTAATAAAATAACTGGATTTGAACTTCTGAATCTAATTATTGAATCTTCTGCATATAACACTTATGTGGAAACTATAGGAAATAAAGCAGACACACTTTATCGTCGGATAAGTGAGTCTCCAATAAGCATGACTACTTATGCTTATCTAAACTACATTAAAAGAGTTTCTGCAAAATTAAATCTTAATGAAAAGGAAGTTGTTCTTGCATTTGATTACACAGAAGAAGATTTTTATGGAGATGTTCAAGGATTTGACATTCATGGATGGACTGGAAAAGAGGGAATTACTGGAAAGTTTAAATTTTTAACTTGTAGCATAATCTCTGATGATATTCCTGAAAAAATACCTCTAATTTCTATACCAATTAAATTAGGTCATTACAAAAGCAATGTAATTATCTACTGCTTAACTTTGGTTAAAGATTATATTAGAAAAGTGAATTTAATTTTGTTTGACAGAGGATTTTTTGATAAGGATTTAATGTATGAAATGACAAAATTAAATTATCCTTACTTAATTTTTGTACCAAAACATAAAGACAAAAAAGAAATACTTTATCCTATGAAGATCGGAGAAATGGTTTCTATCTACAATGATTTTACCGTTAATAAAAATAAAAGTAAATATTATGGAGAAAATATTATTGCTTTTCTTAAACAAATCTATGATCCTAAAAGTGAGAAGAATTATGATTGGGTATTTGCAACCAATGTAGAAGAAATTTTACTTGAAAATTTAATTGTGACTTATAAAAAAAGATGGAGAATTGAAACTCAATTTAGAGTTCAGGATGAAGCAAGAATAA
>JBBTAL010000054.1:0-1786 GCA_038044225.1 Nanobdellota archaeon | reverse complement strand
AACTACTGAAACAACTCCTAAAATAAGAATTGTAATCAACGAGTACTTAATTATAGACTTCATCACCATATCCTATTTAAAAAAAAGAAATATATAAATCTATTTAATCAACTCTTCAAATCTCTTAATTTATACACTAAACTTTCATATAAGGGCGCAAGATTCTCGCGACTCTTAGAATCGAGATTTTTATAATCTCCTGCAATAATAGGCATTCTAATAAGAGCAACTTTAGGCAAATCCGTTACATCGCGCAAAGCATCACGAATCATCTTTTCAACACGACTGGATTCATTAGTAAGACCATGACTTGAATAAAAAACGCTAATTCTTGGTAGACCACCAGAATCCTTAGGTAAAATCAAACCAATTTTACCATCTCCAATTTTTTTCTTCAACAAGATTAAATAATCAAGAATATCTTGCTTCATAATTTTATTATCTAAATAATCCAATTCAGTCATTTCATTATAAATTTTAATGGCTTTTGAATAATCTTTCTTATTTATCGCCGTTTTACCAGATGAAATCATTTTATTATAATTTGGAACCAAAAATTTCCCGAAAAACAAAAATAAAACAATCATCGCAAATAAAACAATCCATAAAACCCATGGAACAGATTTATTTCTCTCAACAATCAATTCAGCCTCTTGCACGGACATACCCTGCAAAGACATTGAATCGACATTTCTATCCTTGAAGAACAAATCATTAATAAAATCATATATCTTCTTATCAATATCATAATAGCTTGGTGAACTAAAGAAGTTTATATTTAAAAGATTATGTTCATCTTTTAATAAAACAACACCAACATTTTCATGGCGATTAGTCTCTCCTCTTTGTTCAAAATGGAATGCAACCAAAGACCTACTCTCAATTAAAGGTCTAACATCAGGAGAAAAAAGAACCTTAGGAATAGTGAATGATTTAATATTAGAAGAAACTGTTGACACATCGTAAACCACTTGACTCTTTATTTTACATACTCTTCCAGTAGAAGAGTCTACCCCACTATTTCCAAAATCAACAGCATTCTCCTCAAAAGAAGCAATTAAAATAGGATAGCCACAAGGCTCCCTATTTGTAGAAGACCCTAAAGAAACCTCTTCAGGCCCTAATAGAATAATATCAGCAATTTTATTTTCTAATAAGTTAACTGAATTATCAACAATCTTGTTCCTTTCTACTGTCCATTCTGCTATGTTTTGTTGCTCTTCCTGACGAACAATTACATCTTCAGTTAGAATTTTATTAATTTTATCAGAAACACTAGAAATCACACCAATAGACTGAACAATAGAAATATAATCTTTATCAAGTCTATCCGAATCATATTTTTCCACAATTTTAGAAATAGCATTATAAACTGCAATTGAATCAGATAAAACTGCCTGAATACTCTGACTATACTTCACTAAATCTTGTTCAGAAATAGAAGGAGTTTGAGTAATTATGGCATTTATGCTCAAGGCATAATTAGCACTCTGTAAAACTTGATTGGCATTAGCAGAAATTTCCTCAATAACGACAAGGGGAGGTGAATTAGAACTTTGTAAAGGTGCTTCTATAAGTTCAGGAATTTCACCCGGAGGAGTAATAAAAAAGCCAGTTATCTTCGCAGAATACCACTGCGCATAAAATATAGAAAAAACAGTAAGCACAATAACAGAAACGACAAACAACAATGAAGATAAATTCAAAAATTCGCCACTTCCTTTCTTATAAAACATCATAAAATAACAACAAAATAACTTATTAAAACTTATCTAAGAACTCAGTT
>JBBTAL010000053.1:0-10678 GCA_038044225.1 Nanobdellota archaeon | reverse complement strand
TTTAAATGCTTAGAATTATTATTTTTAAATAAATGTGTTATTGACTTTTAACTAATTATTTGTTGTTTCTATTACTGTCTCTTCCGATGCTACTACTTTCTTTTTTATTGGCGGTCCAATTACTTCTATCCAGCGGATTTCACAGAATGCTAAAGGGTAGATTTTTTTAACTTTTAATGAAACTGATCTTTGAAGTTTATTAGTCATTAATTCTGAAAATAGTTCTTTTACTGTTTTTATGTTTGAATATCCTTCTAAGAACTTCTTGGCTGCATTTCGGACTTCTTTTCTTAGATTTCTTGAAATATGATTGCGAGTAATCATGAATGGTTTGATTAGTAATTCTCCGTCTTTGCAAGATGTTTTAAAAGAATCCTCAATGTAATCTATTCCGCGTCTCATTGTTCTTCTAATATAACTTGGCAGAACGATTAGACTTACTAATTCACTGTCTAATTTTCCGTCTTTAAATATTACTTTAGCTTTTAGTTCGACGTTTTTCCCTTTTAGGTTTTTAGTCATATCTACATTTACTACTCTATTATTGAGTTCTTCTTCGTTTAGTGAATATAGTTTTACTTTTGATGCTGTTAGAGGTATAGATACGTCAAAGAATTTTTTACGAACTATTTTTTTTGATTGTTCTGCCATTTTACCTACAAACCTCCACCGGGTTTCTAGGAGTTCCAGGAACCATGTTTTTTATCATTTTGATATTTTCTCTCCTATTTGAATTTTAGATACTCTTCTAGCTTTTTTTATGCCCTTTGATTTTTTACATACTGTACAAGTGTATAAGATTGTTAGGCGTTTTGTTTGTTTTGTTTTTCTTTTCCATGATTTTAATGCTGGTCTAGAATATCTTCCTTGGTTACCAAATCCTCTGTTTAATCCCCTCATTTTTACTCTGCCTGTAGAACCTCTGGATAATGGATGTGCGGAAGAACGAGATTTTTGTTTAGCGACAGCTACTGTTTGAGGGGTTTGCTTCTTGCAATGCGGACAATATCTGTTTGTTTTTTCTGGTAATTTCATTCTACAACCTCCACCGGGTTCTAGGAGTCCAGGAACCTCGACGGACATTCTGGCAGACATTTAACTGAAAGTCAAATGTTTTAGCTAACCTCTTGTCGGCCAGGTGACTTGAGGGTTTACGCTATTAGATGTTTGAATTAGTGGTTTTTAAACGTTGCGAATTGAGATTCGCAGATTTTCGCTTGTAGAGGACAAGCTTCAAACGTTGCGAATTGAGATTCGCAGATTTTCGCTTGTAGAGGACAAGCTTCAAACGTTGCGAATTGATATTCGTAGATTTAAAATTATCTTTCTTGCGATAATTTTAAACGTATAGAGAACTGCGTAGTTTACATTGGATTTATTTTGCAGTTCTCCATCTAAAGTTGCGAACAAATGTCGCAACCCCACGGAAATGGGGCAAGACATACTCACAATTTCCAAAAAGAAAGAGGAAATTGCTCATGTATAACTGCACTAAATTGTTGACTCTCCATACAGTTATCCATTTTGTAAGATTTTTAAATCCCTAAGATATAGATTAATATGCTTGATGTGTTTGGGAGACCGAGAATTGCTGGAACTTTAGCTTCTCTTGTTTTATTTGGATGTACTGAAAATAAATTGAAAAATAATTCTCTTGTTGATAGTATAAATGAGATAAGATTTGGTTCTGCCGTATCGACTTATGGAAAAGATGGAGAAATATTATTTGCAGAAAGATTTGCGGATGTAAATAATGACCAAAATGTAGATATGTATGTAATAGATTATCCTTCTTGTCCTGAAAAAACTTGTGCTTATGCTTCTTCAACCCAATTAGAACTTATTACATCTTTGAATAAAGGAGAAACTCCTAGAGAAATAGATTATAGTTTAAATTCTTCTGGGAAAAATAATGTTAGGAGAATTAGGCTTGAAGTTATGGATGTGAAGAAACAGTTTAATATTAATCAAAAATATTTATTTATAGATCGTAATCCTTTAATTGTTGTAGATTAGTTTATTTTATCGGCAAGATTGTTCTTAATGCGTCTGCAAAAGATGTGGGAATCCATGTTTGTCCGTTTGCATATCTTAATCCGAAATATGCGACTACTAAGATTGTTATGAATATTATGGTGTTTGTTTTGTTCATTTTACTTTTTTTCTTGACTCTTTCTGCGAATGAATAACCACACTTGACGCAGAATGTGTCTTCTATTTTTAGTTTTAGTCCACAGGCAGGGCAGAATTTGTGGTCTACTTTGTTCGATTTGTTCCTAAACATGATTTATTATAGGGTTTTTTGTTTAAAAAGGTATTATTTATTAAGGACCTATACTCTAATATTAGATAATGTATTCAAAAGAGAGGAGAATTAAATTAGAAAAGGGCGAACAGTCCAAATTAATTGCTAGTTTAGCTGATAAATATGGTTCCGTTAAGAAAATTGCAGATAATTGGAATCTTTCTTATTCTACTTTAAAAAAATACTCTCAAGAAATATTTTTATTGCCTGAAAATATTTTTAATAAAATTATTTATGAACTTGAAATAAATAAAGGCAAATTAACCTTTTCTTATTTAGATTATAATTGGGGGGCTAAAATTGGAGGTAAAAATGGGATTATAGCTCTTTGGAAAAAATATCCTAATAAGATTAGAGAGTGGCGAAAACTTGCAGGTGCTAATTCTGGTGCATCTCGAATAAAGAAAATATCTTTACCTAATATGGATGAAATACTTGCTGAAATTGTTGGCGTTTATTTGGGAGCTGGGAGTTTAACTACTTATTTTATTAAAATAATTGGGGATGTTAGATATGATTTGCCTTATTTCGATTATTTGAATAAACTTGTTATCGGTCTTTTTGGAGTAAATGGGAAAATTTACAGAGATAAAAGATCAAATGCCATTTCTTTAGTTTTCTTTTCAAAAAAGTTATGCTCTTTTTTTACTGATGAGCTTAAACTTAAACTTGGGGATAAGATTAGAAATCAATCTTCCATTCCTCAGATTATTCTTGCGGACTTTAATCTTTCTATTGCTTGTTTACGTGGCTTAATTGACACGGATGGATCAATATCTAGGCGCGGTAGAAATGGAGAGCAATTTACTGTAACTTTTAGTAATTACAATAAAACTTTGTTAAATCAAGTTAAAAGTATATCTGATAAAAATTCTTTATTTACTTTTTTTTCTGATAAAGAAATGTGTATTGGGACTAATGCAGGGTCAAAAATAATACAATATTTTAAAGTCGTAGGAAGTTCTAATCTTAAGCATATAGTAAGATTTTATGAACGATTTTATAATAACAATACTATTTATCAAAAAGAAGTTAAAAATTATTATCAACAACCTTTTTATAGGGATGTTAATTTGCCTTTTAAGTTGGCCTAATAGTCTAGTGGTAAAATACCTCCTTGACGTGGAGGGGTCCGCAGTTCGATCCTGCGTTGGGCCATATCTTTGACGTGGACGAGGCCCAAGTTCGATCCTTAGTGGGGTCATTTATGGTTTTAGGATTAGAGATTAGTTTCTTGGATGAAGCTTTGAGAATTTCTTATTTTAATTCCTTTATATTCTTTTAATTCTAATAAATCGTCATCTCCACTTATTATATAATCTGCTTTTCCTGCTATGGCACATTCAATAATCATGTTATCGTCTGGATCTTCTTTTACTATGTCTACCTTCTCACTTGGCTCAACTAAGTGAGTTATGTCTTTTATTTCATTTAGAGCTTCTTCGATTTCATTTTGTGATAGACTGAATTTTGGTCTATTTAGCACTTCTTTGACTTCTTCCAAAATTTGTGGCGAGATTATTATTTGAATTTGATTTAATCTTCCTAGTTCTAATAATCTGAATTGATTTCCTTTTCTGATTGTTGCTGAAATAAGCACATTTGTATCAAGAACTACTTTAAACATTTCTTTTTTTTGCCCTAACTGCAGTTATTTCGGACTCGACATCTTTAGAGGTTATGCCTCTTTTTTCTGCATTTTTCCATAGGCTACGAAAGACTTTATGAAATTTTTCAATTTTTTTTGATTCTTCCAAATTTTTAGTTCTTTTTAAGATAATTGAGTCGTCACTAGCATATACGAAGAAGCGCTCTCCTTCTGTTATTCCTGCGCTCTTCCTTATGTCTTGCGGTATGACTACTTGTCCTTTTGAGGTTATTTTTGTTATCTCTATTTCCATAGTAAGACTAGTAAGAATAGTCTTATTTATAAATGTTTGTGGCTGGATTTATTTAGTAGTAAAATACATTATTGATGTGGAGGAGTCGGCAGTTCGATTCTGCCTGGGACCATTTGTCTTTGATGTTGATGGATGTTAGATATTTGGCGGGTCACTGAATATTATAGAAAATTCTAAATACTTGACAGTTTTGGTAAAAATATGAGTCTAAAAAAATTACCTAAGTCTGAAGAAGATTCAATTATGGTTGCTGCTGGTGCATGGAAAGGTATAAAAGAAACAGGTGAAGAATATCAAAAGAGGGTGAGGTCTGAGTGGAAAAAGAGGGAGAAAAGATTGGATTGGTAGTTATTGATTCAAGTATTTTTATAGATCATCTTCGTAGTTACCGTCCTGCTTTAGAGTTTTTTAATGAATTGTCTCTTAATCCTCAAGATGTTTTTTTCTCTGCTATCACAGAAACAGAATTAATTAAAGGTAAGAGTTGTTCTGATAATAGTGTTAGATCTCTTGTGATTAATATGCTTAATGGATTAAATAAAATACCTGTTGATAATATGATTGCTCTTAAAGCAGGAGATTTATCAAGAATTTATGGAACTGATATGCCTGATTCTATAATTGTAGCAACGGCTATGATTTGCAAGGCTGAATTGCTGACACGAAATGTAAAGGATTTTGAAAAAATTGAGGGCTTGAAAGTTAGGTCTCCGTATTAGACTGGTTGTTGTAGGAGGTTTATATGGTATGGGAGTCATTTGTCTTTGACGTTGGTGGTAGGGTTCGATTCTTGGTGGGGCCATTATTTTTGAACGTATGGCATAAAGTTAAATAGATATTAATGTTATTTTTTATATGAAGAAGCGAGTGATTATTATTTTGATTATCTTATTGGTTGTTATTGTTATAGGTGTTATTTATTTTAACAATAGGGATAAGGTCAAAGATGTTGAATGTTATCTAGTGCCTGATAGTGGGACCTGCGAAGCAGCTATTCCTAGATATTACTTTGATTCAACTGAAGATAATTGTAAGCAATTCAACTGGGGTGGGTGTGGCGGAGTTGTTCCGTTTGATACGATTGAGGAATGCCAGGATAGTTGCGAATGAAATTTACTTACTAAGTAAGTTACTAACTTAATGAGTTACTAACAATATTTATATACTTGTTTTTATTCGTGATGTTTGAGGTTTTGGTATGAAAATTTTAGATATGCAGAGGTGTTTAAGAAAATGATAAAATTTTCAATACAGAAGACTTTCTTACCTTTGAAAGTTTCTGTCTGTCCGATTTCAACTATAAAGTTGAGAGCAAGTCTCAACATACTTGCAAATTCATTGAATTTGCTCGGTTCGCCTTCACTCGCATCAGGGAGAAGAAATCAGACATGAAGAAATACTTACTGCTTATTGAGGATGAGAAGTTGTGGGAGAGGTTTAAGGAGACTATAGATAAAGATATTAATACCGCGATTATCGAGCTTGTCAAGGAGAAAACAATCAAGGGGGAAAAGAAACGTGATTAGGGTTAATAATAGAGTTGGGCAGGTGACTATATTTGTTATTATAGCTCTTGTTATTGTTGGAATTATTGTGTTGTTTGTTGCTTTTAAAGATAATATTTTTGGGAGTAATATTCCTTTAACTCTTCAACCGGTTTATGCTAGATATGATGCTTGTATTTCTGAAGAAGTGTCTAACGGAATAAAGTTGCTTGAATCTCAAGGTGGTAGGATAGATGTTGGAGAACTTACTAAGGCAAATGATTTTAATCCGTTTTCTTCACATTTGAATTTTTTAGGAATTAAAATTCCTTATTGGTATGGATTTTCAGGAAATAATATTGTTATAAATAATGTTCCTACTGTTAGAGATATGGAATCTGAAATTGAAGATTTTGTTTCTGGTCGACTTAATGATTGTGATTTCTCTGATTTTACTTCTCGTGAATTTGTTATTGGGAAAAGTGAACCTGACGTTTCCGTTACTGTGGAGGATGAAGAGGTTCTTGTTAGCGTTGATGCTCCTCTGAGTGTTTCTTTTAATGAGCAGAGTGCTAGACGATTGAATCATAAAGTTGCTGTTTCTAGTAAACTTGGTTTATTGTATAAATCTGCTATTTCAATTAACGATTATGAAAGAAGCTCGTTATTTTTAGAGAATTATGCTTTAGATGTTTTGCAGTCCTATGCTCCTGTTGATGGTGTTGAAGTTCAATGTAGTCCTAAAATATGGAAGACTCCTGAAGTGGTTTCAGAAGTTAGGAATAGTTTATCTGCTAATATTGGGGCGGTTAAGTTTGATGGAAAAGACAAGTATTTTGCTGTAGATAATCGGGTCAATGAACCTGTTAATTTAATGTATTTGGCAGAAGAATTTCCGAGTAAGATTGAGATAACTCCTGCATCTCAGGCTCTTATGATTGCTGAGCCTGTTGGAACTCAGGAAGGAATGGGAATAATGGGATTCTGTTATGTTCCTTATCATTTTGTTTATGATTTGAGATTCCCTGTGCTTGTGCAAATTGGAGATGGGTTAGAGAACTTTCAGTTTCCTGTTGTAGTAGATATAGATAATAATGCTATTGGGGAGCCTACTTATAGTGAGATTGAAGAAGATACAGATTATGATGTTTGTTCTTTTGCTGAGAATGATGTTACTGTTAATACTTATGACTCACAATTGAATCCTGTTGCTGCTAATATTAGTTATCATTGTTTTGATAGCTTATGTGAAATTGGAGAGACTACTGTTTTGGGGTTGAATGCTAAAATACCTGTTTGTGTTAATGGGGAGTTGATTGCAACTGCTTTTGGATATGCCGATTCTAAAGTTTTGTTTTCTTCTAATTCTGAAAGTTTTGCTGAAATTATATTAGAAAAAGAATATGATTTAGATGTTGAGATTAGACTTGGTGGAAAAGTTGTGAGGAATTCAACTGCAGTAGTTCATTTTGTTGGGCAAGACGGATATTCTGTTAGTGCAATTATTCCTGAATCTAGTAAAGTTAAATTGAAAGAAGGGCTTTATAATATTGAAGCATTTGTATATGGTAACTCTAATGTTGTCATACCGGCAACTACTAAGACTGAATGTTATAAGGCTAATCGCGGAGGAATTGCGGGGATATTTGGAAGTACAAAAGAAGTGTGTGTGCCTGTTGAGATTCCTGCTACTAAGATAGATTATGCTTTGCGAGGTGGAGGTAAATTGACAGATTATTATATTCTTGGAAGTGAGCTTGAAAATGGTAAGGTAATTATTGATGTTAGTGAACTGCCCGTGCCTAATTCGCTTGAGCAGTTGCAATATAATTATGAAGTGTTTGACACACTGGGAGTGCAATTGGAATTCGCATGAGGAAATTATTATTATTTGCTTTAGTTTTATTTTTATTTACTTTTGTTAGTGCTCAGGTTGTGACTGAACAAGGATTTAGTGGGAATAGAGGAGGTACTGCGAGTTATGTTAATTATGGGAGTAGTTTTACTTCTTATTATGGTGCTGAAGCAAGCACTTATTGGCCAGTTCTTTCTAATAGGGATGAATGTACTAATAGTCAAGACATAATTGTCCAAGTTTCTCCTGTTGGATGTCAGCCTGCTGTTGTTCGGAGCGATTTGTTGGCTGAACAGAATGTTCCTGTTTTTTGTCAACTTGATTTGTTGCAGATTAATCCTGCAATAGATATTAAACAGATTAGAAATTTACGTTTTAGTGGACGATATCCTCCGGAAGTTGCCGGAGTTGGATTTCATCCTGCTCGAGCGGCATTGAGGACAACTAATCAGCTCCTTGGAAGCCCATTGGAAAGTAATATTGGATATGTAGTTGTTGTTTTGAAAAGAAATGCTAATGAAACGAGTATGCCTAAATTCTTTAATTTTACTTTGAGTGCTAGTGTAGATTATTATTCTGGAAATTCTGTTGGTATAGGAGTTAGTGAAATGTTGTTACGAGAGACTGCAGATAAAGATTGGGAATTGGCTAAGAATAAACAGACTTTCTATGGAGGGAAGTTTTCAGTTAGGGTTAGAGATATGGATGTTAACTCTATTGGTGTAGACCTTTATTCTGGGGATGTTAAATATTCTTCTTTGACTCTTCAGAAGAATAGGCCTCAGTCTAATGCAGTTTATTTGCCTGGGAGTTATTGTCAGACTCAATTACAGTTTGGTTATTCTGATTTTGTTTCGCCTCCAGTTATTGCTAGACTTAAAGTTGATAATGATGTCCTTGATTTGTATGAAGGTTCTAGATTTTTGAATAATAAGTGTCTTGTTAGACAAGTTAAAGGTAGTTCAATTAATGGCGAGGTAGAAATTAATTGTGGAAAAGAAACATTGAATTTGAGGACTGGTGCTCAATTGCTTAAAGTTGATGATAAAGTGTATATGGTTGGAAAGGACTTTAATGTTATTAAGTCTCCAGAATATTCTATTGTTGGAGTTATAAAGAACGAGTCTGGTGTGTTTTATAATATAACTACTGATAATAAGAGTTTTCAAATTGTTGCATTTGATTCTGTAAGGTCTGTTTCTCAGGCGGATTTATTTGATGTTAATTATGGGGAGAATGAACAGTACATACTAAATGCTACTGAATATTATGAGCTTCTTGCTGATTCTTATGGGAATGAGAAGAAGAACGATTTGGCAGAGTCTTATGGCGAGAAGGCTTTGAGTACTGCAATTCATTTATCTGACCGATGGAATAAGAAAAATACTGCTGTTAGGCTGATAAATAAATATCTTAATTCGTATCCTAATGGGAAAGATTCTGTTGAGTTTACTAGGACTTTGAATAACATTTATACGATTGATAGTTCGTTGGCCGGGCAGGGTGTTGAGACTGAAGATGGTTTTCATTTGATAAAACTTATAGATATTACAAATCCTGGGAAGAAGTCTAGTGCTAGGATTGCTTGGGGAAATGAGGAGAAGGTTGTTAATCAAGGAGAGACTTTTGAGACTAGTTTAGGTAAGTTGGTACTGGTTTCGGTTATTGATTCTGAGAAAGTTAAAGTTAATGTTATTTGTAAATCTGATGTTACTACTGCTACTGCTACTGGTAAAAATCATGAAATTAATTCAAGAGGTACTACTACTGTTAATGATTGTGGTGGAGTTATTCGAGTTTCAAATATAGATTGGCAGAATTTTGTTAAATTAACTATTTCTCCTATTACTCGAAGTAGTACGATTGGGAATTTTACTGTTGGAATTGGAATTGAGAAGAGGGCTATTGAGTTAACTCCAGAAAAAGCTAAGAAGAAGATTGAGAATTTGAATAAGACAATTAAGAAATGGGAATCTATTTCTAATAATTTAGGGAATGTTGTTAGAGGATTGAAAGGGGCTTGTTTTGCTACTGCTGGTGTTTTGATAGTTAAGAATTTTATTACTGGATTAGATGGAGAGACTCGTGCTAGAAGAGATGTCATGTCAGGAGATAATGGGTGGACTAAGTTTTGTCAGAATGAGGTGAATAATAAAAGAGAAGGTTCATCGACTTTGATGCAATGCTACAATACGCATTCTTCAGATATAAAGGAGAGTGTTGATGCGAGAGTTAAGGCAATTAAGAAGACTGGTGATGTTACTTCTGAAATTGAAAATAGATTTGGCATAAAAAATCCTAGTCGTGAAGGGATTTTTGCTGGAGAATCTTTTGATGATGTTAAAGCGCGAGAAGCTTTGATTACTAGAATTAGGGAAGATTGTAGAACTGAACAGCTTGGACCTCGTAGCGGTAATAAGAGCTATAGCACTGTTGGAAGTTTGTTTGAAGGGAATGTTAATCCTGAATCTTATAGTTATACTCAGTTGAGAGATATTTATTACAATTGTCAAGCTGCTAAGAATGATGAAAGTGAACAAGGAAAATTGAGAGCTAGGACTGAGTTGGATACTATAGGGGTTTCTGTTGCGGAGAGATTGAAGTATGAGAAAGATTTTAATTCTCTTAAGAGTTCTGCTGCGGATACTGGATTGGCAGGACTTCAAGTAGACTCATATGGAAGTACTGGTTCTGTTGTTGGTAAATATTATGGAGGTAAGCTTAAAGAGGGTAATTTTGGTTTATCTGGATATAATGATAAGCCTGCTCAATTGGTTACTTATGATTCTAAATCTTATCTTGTTGTTTTGAGGTCTGAAGGTGATCTTTTAGTTGCAGATAAGGCTTTTGAGTTAGATGCTGATGGTAAAGTAAAAAATAGCAATGCGCCTGTATCTAATGATGAAATTAGGAGTAAATTTACAAAATTTGAAACTCGAGATCCTAGGAGTTATAACAATCAATTTGCTCCTGGGGAAGCTACTGTTCGGTATTTTGAAACTGAACCTTACAAAGGTATGCCTGCAGTTGTGCCATTTGATTTGAATCGTGGATTCTATGCTGCAACTACTCAATCATTGCCTTTGCTTGGGAAGACTAAGTCTTTTGAGTCAAATGGAAGACCTGCTAGTTT
>JBBTAL010000052.1:0-2638 GCA_038044225.1 Nanobdellota archaeon | reverse complement strand
AATTGCCTTTCATTTGAAACCCTTGGAGAAAAATAACAAGTCTCAACATTAAATCTAAACTCGCATCCATTCTCTCGATAAAGAGCCTCAAGAGTCTTATCTCCAGCAAGCCACCGCGTTTTAAGCGTCCGTAAGCGCCCAGAAAACTTGCCAGTTTTCTCAAGAACTGTCGTAACGCTCTTATGCCCAGCCAAATACTGTAAAGCATATTTCTTCTTAGCAGAAACAGAAACCTCTCTGTCAAACTTCAATATTGCAATATTCCCAACAACGTCATAGCCAATTTTCTTTATAGTGGAAAATTGGATAGACTTCAAATTTCGATTTGATGGAAATCCGATTCTCATGTTATATCTTAATATTTAGAACTTTTAAAATGAATGCCTCAATTTCTTCCAAACGTTCTTTATTTAAAGAAACTTGTAAACCATAAGAAGTAGGTTTTATAATCAACAATCCAAATTTAATTAATTCTTTAGCAACCAATTCTACATTTCTTCCTAGGTGCTTTGGAAAACCTCTTTTCAAGGTATCAAAATGAGTATGAACTCCTCCAATAACTCTTTTCTTCCTCAAGTGAAGAAGAAGCCTTGCTTTGATTACATCTTCAGATAATTCCACAAATCAGACAAAACTCTTAAATATTTAAATGTTGCTATATTCATAATATAATAACATAAAAAGAAACATTTATAAAAGAAAGTAGTTTAACCAGAAGATGGAAACAAAAAACGGATTAGATGGAAATAGCGTATTTGTCGAAGTGTTTGGTAACAATCCTATAATGAAAGTCTTAGATTTTCTAATAACATTTGCAGATTTTGATTATCCATTAACAGAAATAGCAAAAAATTCAGGAGTAAGTTATTCAACATTACAAGCATTCTGGCCTAGGCTAGAGTCAAATAATCTAATAATAAAAACAAGAAGAGTGGGAAAATCAGACTTATTCAAACTTAATACGAACAACCCTGCAGTAAAAGAACTAATAAAACTAGACTGGAAGTTGACTGTAGGCTCAACAAAAGCAGAAGAAATAACAGTTTAAGTTCTATGGAAAAATCATTATTAATCCAATTTTTGGGAGAAAATCCCATATTCAAAATCAAAAAAACTTTGGCAGTTAAGTTTTTTGGATGCTCAAAGTGTTCTGTTAAGAAACACTTTGACATAATAGATTTTCTCATAGAAAATAAAGGAACAGAAGTAACAAAAAAAGAAATAATAGAAGGAACAGGTATAGCAAGAGCCACATTATTCAAAGTATGGCCTCAGATAGAATTACAAGAAATAGCAGTAGTAACAAGAAAATTCGGAAAAACAAAACTATATGAAATTAACGCCAAAAACCCTATAGTAAAAAAAATTCTAGAGTTGGAAGTAGTTTTAATAGAAAAAGCATTTGACAAAAGACGAGAAATAGAGCTATAGACAATTTGGTTGATTGCGTTACCTATTTTCCAAATTGTCTATTAGAGATTTAGGAACAAAATGTAACTCAATTATCCTAAACCTCTATAATTACAAGATAAAATACGAATAGAGCTTAAATAACTTTACGCAACAACGAATTTTTCATGAGCCTTATCCATTTCTAGCTTAGTTATCTCCCAATCAAATTTAACGATTTTTTTCACAAATTCATCTTCTTTATTCAATGTAAAAAGCTTTGCATTTCCAACAGTCCTTGTTTGAATAATAATTTTCTTTTCTAAAAGTTTACTCCAAACATTAGTAAATGCGCTCCATCCAACCCCTGCACCTCTAGCTATTTCAGTCATACTGTAGTCAAAACCAAATCCAGAAATCAAATAGTCAAGCACCTTAATATAAGAAGAACTACCAAAATACTCTACGAAAATACTTACAGGTTCAATATCCGATTCCATAAATTAGAGTGAATTAACAAATATATAAAGTTTCATTTTAAGAAAACTCGTGAGGCACAGGATTTGGGCACATAAACATACGAGCATACATAATTTACAAAAGGGTCTACCAGATCACCTAAGAAGTAGAAAAGAAGTAAGAAAAGCCATCGAAGATTTATTAAAAAGTAAATTTATCTCATCAAAACCAACTCATTATGGTTTAGAAGTTTCTTTAAACATGGAAATGAAAAAAGAAATCGAAGATTTGATAGGATTAAATTAACTAATGAATCAGTGTTAAAATCAAAAAAACAATGTGCCATAGCCTGTAAAGTGTGTGGTTTTCAAACACTTCGACATAAAATCATGCAGTAAAACTCCAAAATTCTCAAAAATCAAAGAAAAAATCATTATAACCTTTAGAAAGTAGATAGTTATCATAAATGATAACTATGAGCTATCAAAAGTACAATAAATATAGATAGTGATACAAAAATTGTAACACTTTGAGCCAATAGTGATACAAAAATTGTAACACTTCAAAAGGTTTAAATACTTCAAATATATCGTAAAGAGTATGGAAAGAGATAAATTATATTATGTGTTATTTGAACAACAGAAAGAATTAGAAGAAAAACGAGTATTTGTAGAAAGAGAGCTAACAAAGAAAGCATTATCTTTTATTCATTTAAAACTCCCAATTATAATAACAGGTGTTAGAAGATCGGGAAAGTCCACACTATTAAGAACAATAAAAGACAAACTAA
>JBBTAL010000051.1:0-5654 GCA_038044225.1 Nanobdellota archaeon | reverse complement strand
TCTTGGGGACCGGCATCAGGTAGACGATGCCCTGGACGTTGGCCGGGTCGACGGCGTTGGGGTCGCGGGGAAGACCGGAACCTCGCAGAAGCTTCCCGTCCTGCCCCCAGTCAAACCCCTGTTTGCAAAAACCCAGCCGCTGAGCGTTGAGCCAGAAAAAAAAGTCGATGTCGAAATCAGTAAGATTTTAGACCTGCGGAAGCCCATTGAAACCCTTCCTCCTGAAACCCTTGAGACTGAAACGTTCGAAAAAACTGAAGAAGATAGCGAAGAAGAGTAGTATACTTCTCTTGATGGAGATTTTGGATAACCTCGTTAAATTTGCCACAATTCGTCCAAGAACAGAATACGAAGTAAAACGCTGGTTTGCTAGAAAAAAACAACAAAGAAGAAATTGAAGTTATTGATGTGTTAATGAACGACTCTGAAATAGACGAAGCGATTGCTCATTTAATGGAGTTGAAAGAGCATAAGAAAAGTGTTCAATTTCCGCTTGCTTCAGATTTAGATTTATCAGTGACTTACTCTGATGAAGAAGTTGAAGGTGAGATAGAAGAGAGTTTGGGTGAAACTGATGAAAAAGTTGTTGAATCTGATTCAAAGATGGAGGAATTAAAATGAAAATTTCACTAAGACTCAAGAAATTTTCAATACAAGAAACTTGTCTGATGAAAGTTTTTGTCTGTTTAATTTCTAACTACTCATCTTCATTCGCATTAGGTGGAAGAAATTAAACATGGCTGAAGAAGATAATGAGAACGGCAATGGTAAAAGGGAAGATGCTATTGAAGAAGAAGTCTTGAAAGCAGAACAGAAACGTCGCGAGAAAGAACAAATAGGAGAAGAAAAAGGCGTTTTTGCTGCTGAAATAGTCGGAGAGATGGAACAGGCATTCATAGACTATGCAATGTCAGTTATTGTCGATAGAGCTCTTCCTTCCGTTGAAGATGGATTAAAGCCCGTACACAGAAGAATATTGTATGCAATGAGTGTTATGGGTTTAGATTATAGCAAACCTACGAGAAAATGTGCTAAAATTGTAGGAGAGACTATGGGCAACTATCACCCTCATGGAAACTTGGCAATTTATGATGCTTTGGTTCGTATGGCTCAGGACTTTTCTTTACGTTATCCTTTGATACATGGACAAGGAAATTTTGGAAACTTGGATGGAGATTCTCCGGCAGCCGATAGATACACCGAGGCCAAGCTAAGCAAGATTTCAGCAGAGCTCTTAGATGATATTGAAAAGGATACGGTAAAAATGAGACCTAACTTTTCTAATGACTTAAAAGAACCTGAAACTCTTCCTGCTAAATTACCTAATCTTTTGCTTAACGGTGCAACTGGTATTGCAGTTGGAATGGCAACAAATATTCCACCACATAATTTGACGGAGATTTCTGATGCAGTTATTCACTGTATAGAAAATCCAAATGCTACTGTTGAAGATTTGATTGGAATTGTTAAGGGTCCTGATTTTCCAACCGGAGGTTTGATTACAGGTCCTGGAATTAAAGAGATGTACCGAAATGGTAAGGGTAAAATAATTATTCGTGCAAGAAGCGAGATTGAAGAGGATAAGAAAGGAAAGACTTCAATTATTATTACTGAAATTCCTTACATGGTAAATAAAGCAGAAATGGTAAAGAATATTGCACAGCTCGCTACAGAGAAGAAACTGCCTGATATTTCAGACTTAAGAGACGAATCCGCACGTGGTAAGGTTAGAATTGTAATTGAATTGAAGAAAGGAGTAGAACCTAAATTTACAATGAACCAATTATATAAGATGACAAATGTTCAGACAAGTTTCGATGCTAACCTTCTTGCTCTTGTTGGTAAACAACCTAGAGTTTTAAATTTATTAGATATAATTAAGGAATATATCAAATATCGCCAACTCGTTGTTCGCAAAAGGACGGATTTTGATTTGAATAAAGCTCAAGAACGCCTCGAACTTGTTATTGGTTTATTATTAGCTTTGAAAGATATTGATGCTGTTGTTGCTTTGATAAGAAAATCTCAAGATACGAAGGAAGCTCATGATGGTTTGATGAAGAAATTTGCAATGTCTGACAGGCAAGCTAAAGCTGTTTTGGAAATTAGATTGCAACAGCTTACTCATTTAGAAGCTGATAAGCTTAAAGATGAAGAGAAAAAACTTAAGGAATTAATTTCGGAATTGAAGAAAATACTTGGAGATGAAAAAGAAATATTGAAAGTAATTAAGAAAGAAGTTAATGAAATAAAGACTAAATTTGGAGACGATAGAAGAACTAAAGTTATACGCAATGTTGATGAAATTACTGAAAAGGATATGATTGAAAAGAAAGATGTAGTTGTAATGGTTACTAATTCTGGTTATATTAAGCGTGTTGATGTCAAATCTTACAAAGAGCAGAAGCGCGGAGGCGTAGGAGTTACTGGTGCGGATTTGAAAGAAGAGGATTTTGTTACAAAGTTAATTACTTGTTCAACACACGACCATTTATTATTCTTTACTTCTCGCGGAAGACTTTATTGGCTTAAGTCTAATGAAGTGCCTGCTTCTGAACGCCAGAGTAAAGGAAAAGCAATAGTTAATATGTTAGATTTGCGTGATGAAACTATTGCTAATGTGCTTTCAGTTTCTGATTTTGATAAGGGGTATTTGATGTTTGTTACTAAACTTGGTATTGTGAAGAAAATAGCTGTTAGCGATGTGTCTAAGCCTCGTAGCACTGGCGTACGTGTAATGAATATGCCTGTTGATGGTTCTGACATTTTGATTAGTGTCATGCGTGTTTCTGACAAACAGCAAGTATTATTGACTACTTCAGATGGTAAAGCTATAAGATTTAATTCCGATGACGTTCGTCAAATGGGTCGTGCTAGTTATGGCGTTAGGGGAATTGAACTTAATACAGGAGATGAAGTTGTTTCTTTAGTTCCTGTTCCACTTAAGGATTCTCAAAAGACTTCAATTCTTACTGTAACAAATAAAGGATATGGCAAGCGCAGTGCTCTTGAAGATTATCGTTTGACTGGTCGTGGTGGCAAGGGCGTGATTAACTTGAAACCTGCAGAGAAGAATGGAGAAGTTGTTCGTTCGCTTCCTGTGACTGAAGATAGTTCGATTATTGCGACGACAAAACAGGGAATGGTTGTGCGCATTTCGATGGATGAGCTTCGCGAGATGGGAAGAGCTACGCAGGGCGTTCGGGTTGTTAAGCTTAAGGATACGGATAAGATTGCAGATGTTGTTTTAGTTGCGGATGATGAAGCGAAGGTTTAAACTTTTAATTGTTTGTTAAAGCGGAAGAATTTTATAGGTTAATTATCTATTTTATTGATGGATTTTATCTTTGAGGTTGATGATAAAAATGGTAAGAAAATTAGGCTGACGCAAAGACAATATTCACACATGCTTAGAAGACATGCCTACATGCATAAATATATTGAAGAAATTAAAAAGACTATTATGAAACCAGATAAATTAATTTTCAGTAATTTTAAAGGATATTACTATAAAGGTTACAAGGATTTGAAATCTCCAAATCGTTTTATTGTGGTTGTAGTTAGGTATTTAAACAATCATGGCTTTGTTTTAACATCTTATGCGGAGAAAAATATACTATGAATGAAGAAGAACAAACTTATGAAATTTATTATGATAAAGTTGGTGATTTCTTAGAGGTATCTTTTGGTGAGCCTGCTGTTGAAGGCACTACTGAAGAAATAGAAAAGGGTATATTTGTGACTAGAGATATAGATAGTGGTAGAATAACTGATATTGGTATAATGGATTTCAAGAGAAGAGTTGAAATCTTAAAGAAGATTCTTAATCAATTTAATATAAAAGTCCCTATAAAAATTAGTCTTGAGTAATAGATTTGATTCTCAGTTTTACTACAAATCTTTCCAAGCTTCTTCGTCCTCTGGAGAAAGCCAGTCTTCTGCTAATGAGTCTTCATCAGCAAGAACTCCTTCTGAAGATTTCATAAATCTTTTTGAGGCAGATAAATTTATCTTTTTGCTAAGTTCTTTTATGTCTTTTTCTGTGAGTTTACTTTTGTTTACTAATTTTTCAGCTTTTATTGTTGACTTTTTCATAACTCTTCTAATGTCTCTCTTTTAATATATTTTACGTATTAATATTTATTACTTTTAAATTACTCCTTTACAAAAACTTAAAAAGCCCATTTATTGCTAAGTTACATGAAACTTATAATAAACGAGTTTGGAAGTTACTTATCTAAGAAAGAAAATCGATTTGTTGTTAAAAATAAAGAGAAAAAAGAAGAATATTCTGCGGATCAAGTGGAGCAGATAATAATTAGCAGTCCATCTTCTTTTTCTTTCGGGACGTAAGACTCCTAAGTTCAGAGAGGCTAGAACTTACTTGAGTAAAGATATGATTAAGATAAAAGAGCAAATAGTTGATTTGTAAGGGGGATAGGTTTATAATGTATGAATATTTTCACCCTTCATGGTGGTGAAGGGAATTTTATTCTTGTTTTTGTTAGTTAGTTTGAGCTTTTTTGTTGCTGGACAAGAAATTGAAACCGTTGCTGATGCTGGAACAACTCCCGATAGCTTTGTTTGGGGAATTGATAGAGCAATAGAAAGAATTGAACTTGCTCTTACATTTGATAGTGCTAAAAAAGAGAGAAAAAGATTAGAGAATGCTTATGAGAGGCTTCTTGAAGTTAGAAGGATGGTTGAGGAAGGTAAGATAGAACAAGCTGAAAAAGCTAAAAATGAACATGTTAAGATACTTAAAATTTCTAAAGAGAAAATAGGTGAAATGTCTGCAGATGATGATTCTGAATTGAACAATATTGGTTCGTTTGAAGATTCTATTGAGATGCAGGAAAATGAAATAGAAGATTTAGATGTTAGAATAAGAATGAAGGGAACTCTTTCTGATGAGCAGAAAAAAATATTTCAAGATTTTATTAGCTCTTTAGGAGATAGCGTTGGTGAAGTTAGAATAGTAATAAAAGATAAAGAAGATGAAACACTTACAAGAATTGAACAGAGAACTGGAAGATCGAGAATAGAGATAGTTGACGAATTTGGAAGTTTGAGAGAGAAGAAGATTGTTCGAGCGGAAATCTTTGAGGGATTCTCAATCATAAAAGTAGGACAGAAATTCACAACAAGAACAATTGATAGAGAGGCTTTAATTAAAGAGATTATAGAGAGATTTGCAATTAGTGATGCGGATGTTGAGCGTTTGCTTAAGATAGAATATTCTGAAGATGGAGATGAAGAAGATAATGATAGACTTAGGATTAAAGTTAAGATAATAGAAAAAGAAGGACTTGGGATTGCTAAAGTTGAAGTGCTTTTAAGAAGAAGTATTAATTCCACATCTGAAAGCGATATAACGTCTGCAGTTTCGAGTTTTACACAAATTACTAGAGAACAAATAATTGATGCTTTGATAATTAAGGAAGAGGGAAATAGAAATAGAACTGAAAGAAAAATTGAGATTAATTCAAAGACAAAGAATGGGATAATATTTACAAGAGTAAAGATTGAGTGGGATAGACTAAGACAAGAGTTAATTCTTCGTACCGGTGATAGGCAGGAGATAATTACACAGATTTCTAAATTGCTGAATGTTTCGCCTGTGGGATTATAATCAGTGTAAGTATATTCATAGA
>JBBTAL010000050.1:0-2085 GCA_038044225.1 Nanobdellota archaeon | reverse complement strand
GATTTATTAATGTTTAATGTAACTTATCTTGAAAATATTCCTCCTGGTGTATTTAATTTGACTTCTCCTGTTAATGGCTCTTCAACTTCAGCAAGAAGTGTTAATGTGACTTTGTTTGTTAATGATACTGATTCTAGTAATGGTGGTGTGGCTAATTTATCTTTAATTTACATTGATAATGCTTTGCCTTTTACAAATGAACATCTTGTTTTAAGAAAAGATAGATTTGCATTTGGAAGTAGTATTTACTTCAATTATAGTATTACTCCTTTAGAATATAGTACTGGTATGTTTTTACTTTACCATTTTGATAATAATACTCATTATGGCGAGAATCTAACAAGAGTTACTGATTTTGCGACAGCTAATTTTAATGGTACTTATACAAATGTAAATGGAGACCGTGAAAATAGTTTAGCTGGCCTTGGATTAGCTTTTGAAGTTGATTCTAATGAAAGAATCTCGTTAAGTGACAATGCATTACTTGACTCACCTAATGTAACTGGAGAAATTACAATTATGGCTTGGATAAATATGTCTACAAATGTTACAGCTGATCCAAATCAATGGTTTGCGTTGGTTAGTAAACAAAATAGTGGGGTTAATAGAGATTATTTGTTTGACTTTTCTAACTCTTCTAAAAAAATGACTTTCTCTACTGGGAACGGCACTGGAAGCACTGCTGCTGTATTTATGACTACAAATACTATAATTTACCCAAATATCAGCTGGTATCATGTTGCCCTTACTTACAATAGGGACTCTGGAAACACCACTTTTTATATTAACGGAGTTGTTGATAAATCGCAAAATCTTACTGCTAAAAATACTCTTATAGATACTTCAGCTAGTTTAACTATTGGAGGTGCAAATGCTAATAATTATTTTCCTGGACTTGTTGATGATGTTGCTATTTATAATCGTACTTTGAACTCTACTGAAATTTTAGATGTTTATCGTTTAAAGGAAGGCACTTATTATTTACGTGCTAATGTAACTGACCCGGCTGGAGGGGCTAATTCTACTAATAGTTCTCCTATATACACTTTTTATATTGATGCGACTGGTCCCAATGTTACTCTTAATGACCCTGCTAATGCTTCATCTTTCGCATCAGGAATTAACATCTCCTTTAATTGGACTGCTATAGATTCTATTGATGCTTCTATGTTTTGTAATCTTACTATAGGAAGTAATGTTAATCAAACTAATATAGCTTCTGCTAATAACACTATGATTAATGGAACTGTTGTTGGGCTTTCTGCTACAACTCATTATTGGAATGTATCTTGTTTAGATGATGCAGGAAATAGAGGAAATAGTGTTACAAGAACATTTACCGTTAACGGTGTGCCTTACAATGGAACCGCTTTGATTATGAATTCAACTCTTGGACTGAATAGAACTCTTGAGAACATAAATGTTAGAACAACTTTGCTTGATTTAAATAATAATACTATGAATGTTACTGTCCGCTGGTATAATAGAACAATTCAACATTTAGTTGTTGAATATAATTCTAGTTACGCTAACGGAACTACTTTTATTGCAACTCTTGGTAATGGAAATACAACCAAAGGACAAAATTGGACTGCTGGGTTGACTATTAATGATGGTCAAAGCAGTTTTACAGTTAATTCTAGTAATATTACTATTTTGAACGCTCCTCCAAATGTTACTTTAGTTTCTCCTATAAATGGTTCTATAACTCTTAATCGCACTAGTCAGACATTTACTTGGGAATCTAGCGACGATGATGGAGATGTATTTACACTTCATAGACTAAACTTTACTCTTATGGCCTCTAGCGTTTGCTTAGATAGTCAACATAATGGTGCTAACCCCATATCTATTGATTTAGGACCAATACCTCCTGCATCACCCTTTTATAGCATTACACAATCTCAAGGTTTTAATTGTTTAAGCGATAATAACGACTACTATAAGTGGAGTGTTAGCACTTCTGATGGGACTTCTTATGGACCTTATTCTGCACCATTTAATATCAGTGTGCAGGCACTTTTGAGCAATTCTATGAATATAAGCCTTATAGAATTTGGAAGTCTTGGATATTTAGGGAATAAT
>JBBTAL010000049.1:0-1584 GCA_038044225.1 Nanobdellota archaeon | reverse complement strand
GGCACAAAACGGGCTTTATATTAGGATGGCTTTGCTTGTGCATATGTTGGGTTGAGAATTAATTCTAAAGGTAACCTTTTTTCTTTAAGTGATTTAGAATCGTATCTTTTGATTTATTTCCAAAACCCCTTGGAAGTCGTTTAAAACCTTGACTTGCTACTAACTGCAATAGACTTCTGTAAGATGCAATTTCGCTACCAAAACTTTCTGGTGGGTGGTGCCCGGTAAATGAGCCCTAATTCTCCCAATAGTTTTATTACTTGCTCCTTCTTCAACCATTGAGATATAATCTATGGGGTCGTCAATTCTTAAATTCTTAAATCTAACTTCTTTTTCTCGTAGCAACTTTTCAAGCCCTTCTATTAATCTTTCAGATAATTCTCCTTCTCCGATTATGGGCTTTAAAAAAGAGGCGTATTCTCTAACAATTTGAGTTGCATCTTTATGACTAATTTCTTCCATGAAAAATCCTCATAAAATAGGTTTTTAAAGTTATCTTCATGTCGTTTTTGTCTATTTACTATTTCATGAAATTTTCTGGTTTAAATTCTTCGGAACAATAATCTACTGAAAATCCTTGACCTTTTTCTCCTAAAATGACTGATAAATTTCCTTTTTTTAAAAAATTGTATAATTTATAATATATCCCCTTGCCATTATAGAATAAAAGCTGGGTTTTTGATATAATTTTTGGAAATCTATGGTCTCTTGTTATAATGGAAACATGTTTATTATTTACAAATGCTCTATATATACAAGCTGCAACTATTCTTTCATCATTTAAATTATTAGGGTCATAATCTGCGCTCCAAGTAGCTGTCCGCATTACAAGATTCTCTATATACTTTAAATCTTTATCTGGTTCTTCTACCCTAGATTTTAGTAATTCTATTATCTCTGTTTCTTTTTCTATTATTTTTCTTAACCAACTAATCTCTTTTTCAACTGGTGAAGTAGATTGAAAACCATTTCCAGACCTATAAACTCTTTTTGCTCTTGCATATATTTTGGTAAAACCTTCAATATTTCTTTTTTTTGTTTCCATTTCTTTCAGAACTATGTGCGTTGCACCTACGTTATCGTAATTTCTTAAGAAATCAAGAAATGTTTCTGCACTTTTAAGAGAGTCTTTTATCCTTGAAGAATTTACATTGTTGTGTTTAGCTTGATTGAAATTCAAATCTAACTCCCTTCCATCTGTTAAAAAATAAATTCCTGATGCTGATGTGTCTACTACAAAAAAGTCTGCTATCTTTAAATCACCCACCAGTTCTTTCAAAGGTTTTAATTTTTCTTCTAAATTCATAGTAACTGTCAAAAACACCTTCTTTTAAATTTATCTTTTTGATTAAGATTCAGGCATTATTTCTATATGCAATCTTAACATATTGAGGTCTCTATAAATTACTGGATGTAATTCTTCTGGTATCTGGCTTCTCCAAACTTTTAATCTGGAAGAATAATTACTTAGTATTTTTTCTCTATCTTCATCTAGAGATGTGTGAAAATGATCGCTATCTAAATGATCTATAGCTACTTTAATTTCTCTGTATGCTTTTAGTGCGTCTCGATACTTTCCTCGTG
>JBBTAL010000048.1:0-7079 GCA_038044225.1 Nanobdellota archaeon | reverse complement strand
CCAATCACTAACTTACTCATAACACAAACAAGATTTAGAGGTATATATATATATATCTTTCTTTTTTAAAAAACACAAAAAATAACAAAATAAATCTCGCTAAATAATATAATCAACTCTAATTACATTAGCTTGCATCTGACCAGTTTCAAAACCAACCAAATAAAAGTCGTAAGTTCCTGACGTTGCAGTAACAGGACTAGTTACTCTATAATAAACCCATGTTGTATTACAATAACCGCTTCCACTACAAAGATCAAATGTAGGTGTTGAAATACTAGTAGTCCAACCATGAATATTAATATCCAAAAGATTAAACTGAGTAGTTCCACATCCAGGACCAACATTATTATTCGTTACCATAATAGGATATACCAACTGCGTACCCGGAGCACTTTGATTAGCACTAGTATAAGCAATAATTGTCGGAGCAATTCTATTACAGTTTGAAACCGGTTTAGGAGCCAATCCAACAACCTCTCCCGTAAAAAATACAAACAGACCAGCAACAAATAAAACAAGTAAAGCAACAAATGCTAATTTTTTCATAAAAAAGCTTATTTTTAACCCTATTTATAGATTTATATCTTTCACTATAGTTACTTAAAAACACTATAACAATTCATATAAACATGTTAGTTGCAGAATAGTCATGTCAGAAAAAGAAATTCCCAAAAAACCTGAAAATACGGAAAAGCAAGAAATATCTGAAAAAGAAAAACGAGTCAGAGCAATCACAAGATTATACTACTCAAACCCAAAAGTTCAGGAAGTCCTCTTAAATTTTTCAAAAAATCGCGAAGTAGTTCCTAGATATTTTGAATCATTCGGCAAACGTCCGGACACTCTACAATATAATTCAGATATAATTGGTCTAGTAAACAAAGGAGCAACTTCTTTTCACGCTTCAGAAGAAATTTGGCACAATCCTTTAGAAATAAATTCAGATATGAATTCAAAAGAACTTGAAAATATGAGAAAATCTTGGGATTTACTGATAGATATAGACTCGCCATTTTTAGATTATTCAATAGAAGCAGCAAAACTTTTAGTTAAAGAGTTAGAAGATAATGGAATCAATAGTTATGGAATAAAATTTTCTGGTTCAAAGGGTCTGCACATCATTGTCCCAGCTAAAGCATTCCCAGAAACTTTCAACGGCATTGAAACAAAAAAAATGTTTCCTGAATGGCCAAGAGCAATAGTTCAATACTTAATGATTAAAATAAAACCAGAATATAATAAAAAAATCACAGAATTAGGAATAAATTTTGAAGCAGTAAAGGAAAGAATGAATCTATCAGAAAAAGATTTAGTCTCAATTCAATGTCCTAACTGCAACAATCCAGTAAACAAAACAAACTTTGTGTCTTTTATCTGCGAGAAATGTGAAACTCCCTATCAAAGACCAAATTACAAAATAACAAAGAAAAAAATCAGATGTACCGATGACAGCTGTTCTGGTTTCATGTCGGTAGTTAAAGAAGAAGATTATTATTTCTGCAACAACTGTAAAACAAAATTAAATATGAATTCAGATGAAATAGAGTTATCTTCAAAACGCCATAAAACTGTAGAAAGCAGGGAATCCAAAAGAGATATTACCGTTCAGGAATTTACAAGAGAACTAGCAGGTGAGAAAATCGCATCATTAGATTTAGTTTTAGTGGCATCAAGACACTTATTTCGTATGCCTTACTCTTTGCATGAAAAAACTTCTCTAGCCAGCATAGTTTTGAATAAAGAAGAATTAAATTCATTTACTCCGAAGGATGCAGACCCTCTTAAAGTTAATATAAAGCCATTTTATATTGAGCCCAATGAAGCAGAGGCAACAGGTTTGTTAGCAGAAGCGCTTAAATGGAAATCACAGAATGAACCTCATGAAATAAAGAAAAGAATTTCAGAAGAATTTGTAGCAGATTTCACAGGTGTTACTGAAGAAATGTTTCCACAGCCAATAAAATTATTACTCAAAGGCCTCCAAGAAGGCAGAAAAAGAGGATTATTTATTTTACTAACTTTCTTGAAATCATTAAATTATCCAAATGATTACATTTCTCAAAAAATAAATGATTGGAATAAAAAGAACGACCCTCCTCTAAAAGATGGCTATGTAAAAAGTCAGTTAGACTGGCACTTCAAACAAAAAAAGAAAATCCTGCCTCCAAATTACGCTAACGAAAGTTTTTACAAAGACTTAAAGTTGATAGATAAAACACCAGCAGATAAAAATCCTTTAGTAGAAGTAATGAGAAAACTAAGAAAATTCAATGATTCAAATCAATAGTAATAAATTTTCTACTCAAATCTTCATTAGCTTTCCTCAACGCAATTTGGTGCCTTATTGTCTTAAGAACAAAATATACTCCAAAAGACAGCAAAGTCACTAATCCGAACCACCCTATAGTTTTTAAGTTTCCTTCAGAAATTGCAAAACCAGCAATTCCTCCCCTACTAAGTCTGACGTCTTGTTCTTTTTGAGCCATATCCAAACCGTCAGTAGCTTCAATTACTAAAGAGTAATCTCCAACTGAATTCTTAGGAAGCTCAAACTCAGTAGTTCCTTCAAATCTTTGTCCAGCTAAAACTTCAATAGGTTCGATAATTCCATCAATAATTAAATTATCTTCTTTTCCGAGTAGCTTATAATTAACGGTAATATTTTTAGGTTTATCTCCGAAATTCTCAATTACATAACTTACTCTTAATTTAGTTCCAACGCGTTCTGAATTTAAAATAGTAACTTCAAATTCCCCACCAGTCACTTCAATACCATAAGTAAATGTAGCATTAGTTTCAACACAATTAGCTCCGAGAGTTACAAAATAATTTCCTACTTCTGCATCAATTGGTACATTTACATTAAATATATATTTTGTAGTCTGTCCAGGACTCAATGACTGAATATCTTCTCCAGAAATCCAATTGTAAACTCCACCCTTTGCAAAAAAGTGACAATTATTCAAAAATCTAAGACCTTTATTAGTCACAGGTAACTCAATAGATTCAGACTCTCCTCTATTAATCTTCAAAGTATCAAGACTTCCCAAACTTAAACTGAAAGAATTAACTCCAGTCACTATTCCACTTCCTCCTCCACCTCCACCAGAACTTCCACCACCACTCGAACCAGGACCTCCTCCAGTCGGAATTGACACAGTAAAACTCTTTCTAGTAATATTTATATTTCCAGCAGAGTCATTAACTGCCAAATTAAAGAAATAACTTGATTCTGTATCTAAAGTGAATGTAGTTGATGCACAATTCAACAATTCAGAGTTACTCACAACAACATTTCCAGTTGCAGCAAATGTAATATTATATATGCATTGTACTGGACTAGCATCTACATAAGTCAAACTTATCGGAATATTGGAAAGACTGCTGTATGTTCCAGTTGGTTCATTCAAATTAACTACAGGTCTCGTTCTATCTATATAGAAAGTCTGATTGCCAGTTATAGAATTATGTCCCACAGTATCATTACATCCAACTGCCCACAGATAAGAAGATTCAGAAACATTACTCAAGTTAAGACTAAAGAAATGTTGTTGTCCAGAAGCCATAGTATAATTTGTCTGATTTAACGAGAAGCTCCCGTTGGAATTTGTCCATAAACTACACGACTGTAAATCCAAGTCCGTGGGAAGATAAACAAAAGAAATGTTTTGTGAAGC
The DNA here is from genome assembly GCA_038044225.1 of Nanobdellota archaeon. Lineage (GTDB taxonomy): Archaea > Nanobdellota > Nanobdellia > Pacearchaeales > GW2011-AR1 > SICU01. Next base: position 3,399 of record JBBTAL010000048.1, on the reverse strand, counting down.
CAATGAGCCAAAGTAACCATTAATAGGAGATATGGGCGTTATAGAAGGAGCATCAACACTTACTGTAAAAGTATTAGTATCAAAACCAACATTTCCATTAGTATCATTCGCATAAACCTTTATTTCATATAATCCATTGCTACTAACATTAAACGTGCTGTTCAGACACCCTAGCAAACTAGAATTCAAAAAACCTTCAGTCAGAGTATACCAGCATGCCTGTAGTCCTGGATCTAAAGCGCTAAAATTTAGAGGAATATTTGTAAGATTTCCGAAAACAGATCCTTCTACAGGCGACAATATGGTAACAGAAGGTGCTTGTGTGTTAATATTAATTGTAACAAAAGCCCCATTAATATTTCCCAAACTATCGTTAGCATAGACACTCGCTAAATTTACTCCTTCTTGTCCAATAAATGAAAAGTTTGTTCCACAAGTCACACTCGTATTTATAGCTCCTGAAGAATTTGTCCACCAACATGAGCTCAAACCAACGCCACCATCAAAAACAGTATAGTTAACAAAAACAGTATTATTTGTAAGAAGAGTATTATTTACAGGACTTATAATATTAATTGTAGGAGCTAAGCTATCAACAAAAAAAGAAGTTGCTCCAAATCTTTCAGTTCCAGAGGTATCATTAGCATAAACTCTCCAAGAATTATTTCCTTGAGAACTTGTAAGTCCAGTTATATTATTTCCACAAGTAACTGAATTGTTTGTCAGTCCGCTATCTAGAGAATACCAACAACTATCTAAGTCCGTGTCAAAAACCGTGTAATTAATTGCAGCCTGTATAGCTCTGTAATTTGAGTTGTTTAAAGGAAAAGTTATATTTATTAAAGGAGCTATGTTAGTTGCCAAATATCCAACAGACACATTATATAATTTTGGAGAATATGTTAAATTTTCCGTAGTAAAATCAGCTTTATATTGAAAGTATCTATTTGAGATAAGACTAAGATTTTGAGGAGAAGCAAGCCCGGTCTGATTATAATTCTCTCCAGAACAAGAGCCATCATCACAACTGCGAACGCTCAAGTTTAGTCTCAAAGCTCCTCGCATGTAATGTTCACTAATCTCTTGAGCACTCAAAGATCTGTTGTATATAGCAACTTCATCAATCTCTCCGTCAAATGGAAAAGCATTTGGGGTTGGTCCGTTCCATCCGGATCCAACAATCAAGATTTTATTATTTCTCGCTAAGTTGCCTGTTTTAGACACAGGACTGCCATCAAGAATACCATTAGAATAAAGACGCATCTGAGAACCATTATAAGTCAGAACAACATGATACCAATTATTTATTGAAAAGATACGACTTCCAGTAATGCTAGAGGCACCAAGATCTGCAGTTAATCTACTGCTTGCAGAAATAAAATATAATGAAAATACGGCAGGATCTTTATCGATAATTGTAGGGAAGTTGAAAGATGGAGATGCTGTAGAAAAACTTTCTGGATTTACCCATGCTTCTAAAGTAAGCTGATTTGTAAAATTAAATTGAGAAGGGGTTCCAAAACTAATATATTCTCCGCTTGAACCAGATCCAGTTTCAAAATCTAAACTTGTATTGAATTTTCCTTGAGCATTGTATTCAGGACCTTCAAATAAAGTTGCAATCCCAGTATTATCATATCCTGAATAATCTGTAATATTTCCACTCTGCTCATTTAAGTGAGTAAGTAAAACATTTCCAGTCATATTAACAGGGCTTACAAAATCTCCCGTTTCAAGCGAACCGTTAGAAGGCAGTTCACACCCATAACATAACTCGGTTCTCCATGAAATATTTTGCCATGTAGAATTAAAAGTGGCATCAAAAACTCTACTTGAAAAATTTCCAAATAAAAATCCTTGAGATATATTCAACTGAACAAATCCCGAAGAATTATGAAAAGTTCCATAAAAAGTACCTTGAGAAAAATCTTCTTGTATTAAAATAGCACTAGCAAACGCCAAGAGCAATAGCATACTTACAAATAAAACGCCTCTCTTTCTCAAAAACATAAACAATTCAGGTATCTTCTAATTTTAAACATTGCTCTTTGCTTGTCTGCTAAATCTTTATAAAGTTATAACTCTTCAACCGACCATGTTAAAAAAGGGTGTCTTAGTTGTCTTAGTCCTATTACTAAGCGGTTTAGTAGTTGCACAGAGCAATAATACAAACAGTTCAGTTTCAAATCCGACTCCTAACTCAAATGCAAACGTCATAGACAAAGCATATTCATGTTTAAAGAATCAAGTAGAAAAAGAATCAACCGTCATTTCTCTTCAAGAAGCAATTTTCGGAATTCTAGCTTTAGGTTCAAATACTAAATTGAACGCAGTTATTGACGGTAAAATAAAAAACGAAAATCATTGGGAAGAATCTACGAATCAAATAAAAGAAACATCACAAGCACTATTAGCATACAATCGCATAAATAAAAACACAGATGCAATTGAAACATGGCTGTTAAGCAATAAAAGAACAGCAACAGATTTAACATGGTATTTAGAAATAGACATAAACAATCACGAGCCTGCTTCATGTACTGTAAAATCTAACAACGACGAAAAAACAATAAGAGTTAACGCAGACATGACCTTATCAGGAAACACAGGTTCATGCCTGTCTGTAGCTTCTGGAGGATTCTGGTTAAGAATAAGCAACACTTGTATAGATAACAATTTCACAGTATCATGCGACAAAGATTTCACAACATCTACATTATATCAAAGAACTGGCTCATCAACGGTTTTCGTTTCTCCAACTGCGCATTCAACATCAGCATTAGGGACAACATCTGAAAGCGTAAACTCAAAGTGTTTCTCTACATCCACAACAGGTTGCGATTATGAAGGCACATTATGGGCAGCAATTGCATTAGACAAATCAGACAACGACATAAGTGATTATCTTCCCTATCTTCTAGCTCTTTCAGAATCAAATCTAAGATTTTTACCAAGTAGTTTCTTACATATCTTAACTGACGGTCAAGACCAATATTCTCAACTCGTTCAATCTCAAAAAGAAAGTAAATATTGGGAGGCACCAAATACACCTTATAATAGATATTATGATTCTGCATTAGCATTATTATCATTAAAGGATTCGAGTTCAACCGAAGAAGCCGGTTCAAAAACCTATTTCGAAGGCATAACAACTGCAGAAGGTTGTTGGAACAATAATAATATTCGAGACACAGCATTCCTTTTGTATGCTGGCTGGCCAAGATTAATATCAACTGTCGGCGGAGGTCCTAGTCCATCGCAAAGTTGTGCCTCTGCAGGTTATAGTTGCATATCATTAACTGTCTGTAATGGATTAGGAGGAAACAAAGTTCAAGACTACGTTTGCCCTAACGCAGGCATATGTTGTTCAAAATCTCCTGTAGAACAATCTTGTGCAGA
>JBBTAL010000047.1:0-9764 GCA_038044225.1 Nanobdellota archaeon | reverse complement strand
CGGCGTTAGTAACTATAAGTCCCACAGACATCTTAGAAAACATGCGTTTAATCATATTTTATATAACAATCTCAATTATAAAAGAATTATGCTTCCTTATCAATACAAAACCAGGTCAAATTACTTATTTTAAACCTTCTTCTCGCCACTCCTCTAACCTAAATCTCTCACACATGCTCTTTATCCAGAGCACGGCAAGAACCACACTCCATCGAATAAAACTCGAACATCAAACCAAAAAGCTTAAATATGATAATCATACTAATAGGATTAAGATAAAATGGAATTTGAAGTTACAAGACTCGGGGAAAGAGGACAGATAGTAATACCTCTAATATTTAGAGATAGTTTGAACTTGAAGACTGGTGAAAAATTTATAGTTATTGAACAATCAGGCAATATTATATTAAAGAGATTGGAGCCACCAACAAAGCAGGAATTTCAAGAGCTATTAAGAAAGACTCATGAACATGCAATAAAACACAAAATAACAAAAGAAGACCTTAATAATGCATTAGCCTTAGCAAGAAAGTGAAGGCAGTAATATAGACAATTCTGTCGATTTTATCACATTAGTTCAGAATCAGAATTGTCTTATCAGAGAATTTTGAACAAATTATAATCTAATCATCATAATTCTCTGTAGATACAAACATATTTTTTGTCAAAGAATTAGAAAAAATTCAATCAGCTTCTTTTTAAACTCCAAAATAGTCGTTATTTTATGAGAGTACGATTCAGCTTTTCAAGTAGAAGAACAAGAAAGATAGATGGACACAATGAACATAGACAGGACTATCCTTCTCTGGCTAAAGAAGTAATTATATCATCAGACATAGTTCTAGAAATATTAGATGCAAGATTCATAAAAGAAACTAGAAACTATGCCTTAGAAGCATTTGCGCGAGAACACAGCAAAGTTTTAATCTATGTAATAAACAAAGCAGACCTAGTTAATACTCAAGAAATAATTGCATCTGGAATTCTTGAAGATACAAAACCTTACGTATTTTTATCATGCGTAAATCATCACGGAAGAAGAGAACTTCGAGAAACAATAAAAATTCAATCAAAAAATTTCAAAAGAGCAAAAAAAAGAATTCAGACAGAAGAACCATCAAATCATGAACATTTAGAAATTCACAAAATTGGACAAGGTTATCAAAAGTTTTTCAAAACAGGAACCCAAGTTCACGTTGGAATTATAGGTTATCCGAACGTAGGAAAAAGTTCAATAATAAATATGTTAACTGGAAAAAGTGCTGCAAGAACTTCCCCTAGAGCAGGATTCACTCGAGGAATACAAAAAGTAAAATTAGCGGACGGAATAATTTTATTAGACACTCCTGGAGTAATGTCTGATGAAGACGCAGCTGCAAGTCAATCTTTACATTTAAAGAAACACGCAATTATTGGAGTTCGCACTTACGATTCAACAAAAAACCCTGAATTTGTAGTAGCGGAAATAATGCAAGACAACCCGGGTCTTTTCGAGCACCATTACAAAATTCAAGCTGATGGAGATTCAGAAGTTTTGTTAGAAGAATTAGGAAAGAAAAGAAAATTCTTAGTAAGAGGCGGAACAATCGATACAGATAGAACAGCAAGAATTATATTGAAAGAATGGCAATCAGGTAAAATACGAAAATAAAATTATTCTCTTCTCTCAGAATCAATATAACATCTAACATTGCTAAGCAAATCTGCAATATCGCTCTGCGAACTTATATCTTGAGGTACATGCTTTTCAAAAGACATTAAGTGTATCTCCAGATTATTAATTAAGTCTCTTACCTTTGAAATACTCTCTGCAGAATTAGGACTTTCATCAACCACACCAGCTGGAGAATTTTCAACAGGTTCACGAATGTTAGCAACATTCCTCAATGTAAAATAATAAATGTCTCCTAGCTCAAATACTTTTGTAAAATATCCTCTTACACTAGCACCATTATATCTATCCATAACCATAACTAATCAATTAATTCTCATTATTTAATGATTGTTATCATGAGCAGGTTTAAATATCTTAGACGTTTAACAATAAAAAGAGCATGGATCCAATTCTTACCGCTGGACTTTTAGGGGCTGTCGGAGGCCTAACCCGAGGCGTCGTAGGTTTACTAAAAGCTCTTTCATTAAGGCGTAGAATAATCTGGACTTATTATGCAATAACTGTTTTCATAGCAGTAATAATAGGAATATTCGTCGGAATTGTTTTCAACTTTGATCCAAGACTATCTCTACTATCAGGCTACGCAGGCACAGATATTTTAGAAGGAATCTACAAGTCCTTCGCAGTTCAGAAAGTTTACACTGCTCCGAAAGGTAAAAAGTAAATCTTTTCACTTTAATTAAAGCGAACCTTTAGAAAGGTTTAAAAGTAGCAGTTTTTCCTACCTTTTGCTATGAAACGCAAAATTAGTGTAAGTTTGGACGAAAAAACTTTAGAAAAGATAGAAGAATACATGCTAGATGAATCTTTCAGAAATAAAAGTCATGTAATAGAGTTTGCCTTAATTAAATTCATAAAGGAGAAAGAAAATGGCAAAGAAGAATAAAGAAACTCCTAAATTACATCCTTTTGAGTATATAGGAGCTCACAAACTATTTACTGAAGAAAGATTTCTTTTGGCTGATGAAATGGGGATGTTTAAGACAGCTCAATCCATTTTTGCAAATAGTAAATTTAGGGAAAGAAAACCTTCTCTAAGAACTTTAATTGTTTCTCCTGGATCTGTGCGTGAACACTGGGGAAGAGAATTAGAAAAATGGTCTTATCCTAAAGGAGATGCGAATATTGTTTACACTAAAGATTTAGATGGAGCTATTGCAAGAGCTAAGAGATCCACGTGGACAGTTATTCCATATCATATTATGGCTAATCTGGATGAAACTGCTTTAGCTAGATTACAAAAATTAGGATTTCATCACGTTATTTTAGATGAAGCACATAATGCAAAGAACCCAGATGCATTAAGAACTAGAGCAATCAAAAAGTTAGCAGATCAAGCAGATTATATTTCTCTTTTATCAGGAACCCCTATTCCTAACACAATGTCTGACTTATATGTTATGATGTCTTTACTTAATCCGATAGAATATCCCTTTGATCCTGAAAAAGCTGTTAGTGATACAGAAAACTTCAGGGTTGCAAGACAAAGTTTCATTCAGTTATATGTAGAACACCCTCAAGCAGTAAAAGAACTTTTACACAGAAAAATGTTGAGGAGAAAAGCAGAAGACTATGTCGGAGAACATATTCCCGAATTAAAAATGCACAGAGTTCCAATTCCTCTGAAAGATTTTCATTTAGATACCTATGTTAAACTTCTTGAGAGAGATATGCATGTTGGAAAAAAGATTATGGAACTTGAGAAAGCCTGTCTAGACCCTTCTCTTGTAGCAGAAGTTCCTAATCAGGATTTTGGTAGAGATGTATCTCAAAAATATGCATTCTTAGATGAGGTCATAGAAAGAGAAACTCACAAAAGAGGAGGAAAAGTTCTTGTTTTCTCAAATCTAAAGAAAGGAGTAATTGATTTTCTAACTCAATGTTATGAACATCAAGGAGCTATTAGTATTACAGGAGATACAGAATCTGATAATGGATATAGAGAAAAACTAAGAGTTCAATTCCAGCGTGATCCAAAGACTAGAGTTATGTTTGCAACTACTACTATGAATGAAGGAGTAGATTTATCGGCAGCTACTGCTGTAGTAAATCTTACTATTCCTTGGACATCATCAGAATTCCACCAACGTTACAAGAGAAGTCACAGACCTGGAGAAATAAGAAAACCTAGAGTAGATGTTTATACACCATTCGTAACTATCCCAGGTTCTCAAGCATCTTTAGATGAAGCTACACTAAAAATGTTAGACTCTAAAGAATTAGCCGTTTCATATTTGTTAAGGGGAATCCAGGTATCTATGGAAGAACTAAATTCATTAGATAGACCTGAAAATATTCCTAGAATTGTAAGGGCAATTCAGTCACCAAATAAAGCTATTCTGAATTATTACATTAAGTGGAGAGGCATAGGAGCAGATTTAGCATTAAAAAGATCAAGAAGCGTTCCAGAAGTTGCAGAGTACATAGCAGAATTATATCCTTCATTTAGCATGGCCAAAAATGCTGCAGATATTTATTTACCTATTATTGAAAGAATAGAAAAACAAAGAGGCAAATTAGAAAATAAAATAGACATTGCTTCTGGTCCGGGCATGTTAGCTCAATTTCTTGGAGAAAGAGTAATTGGATTAGACATAAGTCTTGATCAATTAAAAGCTGGAAAAAAACTTGATGCTAAAAGACCCTTAATACAAGCAAGAATGGATCAATTACCTCTAGCAGATAAATTATCAGACTTAGTTGTTTGTTCCTTAGCCTATCAAATGTCAGAACCTAAAAAAGAAAGATCAAAAGCATTAAATGAAATGAGTAGGGTTTTGAGAAAAGGTGGTTATGCTATTCTTACGGTCCCATATAATTATATGACAACAATGGATCAAAAAAGATTTGCAGAAACCGCTAGAATGTATGGATTTGAAGTTAAGGAACATGAGTTAGCTGTCGGTCCATCAAAAATGGACTACTATGTATTACAAAAAAGACATCAATCTTCAACAGATCAGACATTTAGCCTAAGATGGAAAGGCGATCCTGGAGGTAAAAAGAAATGAGCAATGAAAATTTCTTTACTAGGATGTCTGATAGAAATTTTATGAGCTTTTTAAAAAAAGCATACTATGGAATGGCTATGAAAGAATTAAAAGTAATTGATAAATCTGCCCATATAGTGATATCTAGAAGAGGTTTGCTAGACAGATTGCACGAACAAGGAATAATTCTAAGAGCCCATAGAAAAATAAAAATTATGTCTAATAAAGAATTAGTAATGTACGTTGTGGATAACTATAAAGGTCTTACTTTAGATGAACTGAAAGAAACAGACCATACAGTCTTAAGACATTTAAATGAAAGAGGTTTAGTAGATGAATTAGATGAAAAAGGAATTATTGTTCGCAGTAGGAGATCTCAAGGTGCACTTAAGTATGCATCTGATAAGGAATTAACAGATTTGGCTAAAAGAGAGTACAAGGGTCTAACAATAGGAGATTGTGAGGATAAAGATCCAAGCCTTCTTAATGAGCTGAGAAAAAGACGTTTACTAGATGATTTAGTTGAAGATGAGGTAATTGTAAGAAAGAATAAACCTAATGGATTTTTTGACAGACTTACAAATAAACAATTAATTGATTATGCAACACAATATAAGGGAAAATCAATAACTGAAATTGAGAAAAATGGAGAAGCTGCTTTATTTGTACAATTAAGAAAAAGAGATATTGTAGATAGAGCTGTAAAAGAGGCTGGAATAATTAGAAGAAGTCGCGGGCATAATCCTTTCGCAGATATAAAAGATAAAGATTTCATAAAGTATATTGCAGAGAATCATCGGGGACATACTCTTACTGAAGTTTGTTATGAAGATAAAACTGCTTATCGCGAACTAAAATCTAGAGCCCTTGATGAAACCCTTATAGCAAAGGGAATTCTAATAAGAAAAGAAAAAAGAGCAAAAAACTTTTTTGCTAAAATGAGTAATGAAGAACTTATTGATTATTTTAGGCAAAATTGTCAAAACCTGACTCTATCTTCTTTTCAAACAGAAGAAGGAATGGCATACTATGTAGCCTATAAGGCTGTCCGTAACAGAGGGTTAGTAGACAAATTAGTAGATATGGGCGTCCTCATTAGAAAGAGTTATGGAAGAAACAAAGCACCAGATCCAATTGATTTTATTGAAGACAATGAAAAAGCTACAGTTATCGCGTCTTTAGCTGGAATAACTGATGATGTTCAAAGCGTAGCTCAACTTTTAGTTCAGATGTGGCCAAACCGTTTTCCATCAGCTTCTAAACTCTGTAAGTCTTTGCCAGGAGCTATAGCAAGAATTGGCAAACACCTTCAGCCATTCACCTTCCAGAAAGCAAGTGGTCTTTACAATAAAATAGGAAATGTTCCAAAAAGAGTTTACACAGCTTTAGACGATATCCTTTTTAATATCATGGTCGACCAGTATCAAATACCATTCAACCAAAACCCACAAGAAGCATTACAAGAAATAGGCAGATTTTCGAGAGTAAGAGGACCAGTATCAAAATTAGCGAAAAAAGTATCAAACTATTACGGAGAAGTATACCAATTCACAATTCCAGGCCACGGTAGAATGTCTGAATATAGGCGAGGAGCTTAAAATGGTCAGAAATAAATATTTTGTTGTTGAAGAAAACGCCTTATTCACCAGTCAAGACGGAAACTTTGCTAAAACATCTCCCTTATTGCAATGTGTAGGATTGTTTGTTTATGACGGGATGCAAAAACAAGGAGTTTTAGCACATTGGGCCAGTAATTCAATAGTACAACCCCTTAAATCCAAACTAGATTTAATCAGATTAAGAAATCCTGAAGCAGTGATGGTTGGTTGCGGAGTAGTTGCTGAATGTCCGTTTGAAGATTCTTATATCCCTATGGAAGTAACAGATTTCTTAACAAAAGAAAGAATTCTAATCAGAGTTGAAAGAGTGGGATTAGATTGTGCTACTGAGTTAAGAGTTAACTTCTTAAATGGAACTTATCGAGTAAGGAAGGTTACAATATGAGTCTAACAACATCTTATTTTGCAGTTTTAGGTAAAATCCAAGGAGGAACAAAGATTTCTGTTGCTAGGTTTAATCATCCTAGAACACTTGCTCATGTTGATGAGATACAACGTACTTTCGCCCCTTCAGTTCCGTTATTAAATCGCTACAAGGGTGGAAAAATGAGCTGGTTCGAGTATGTTAGAAGATATACTGAAGAACAAAGAGAGCATTATATGGAAAAAAGAGAAGATTTTGATGGGCTGTTGAGGCGTGCAGAGCATAGAAACATTGTTCTTGCATGTTATGAAAGATTTGAAGGTCCAGAAACAAAATGCCATAGAATACTTTTATATGAAATGCTAAAGAAAGTAGCGAATAGGAGAGATTTTGATGTTAAATTTGTTGATGAAATAATTAGAACTAAAAAGTAAATTAATTCTTCAAAATAATCATTTTTCCAAGACCTATCTCTCAGTAAATCACAACCCAAAACCTTAAATACAAGATATATCTTACTTATCTTGTGAGATAAAATGGCACGAATGATAGAAATAGGAACAATAAGCTCAAGAGGGCAAATAGCAATTCCTTCAAGCATAAGAACAGAACTTGAACTTACCGAGGGTGAGAAAGTAATTTTTATACTAGAAGGCGACACGCTAATAGTCAAAAAAGTAATGTCTCCAAAAACATGGGAAGAGCTTACAAAACCAATTAGAGAAGCTGTAAGTAAAACAAATATTAAAGAATCAGACATCCCAGGAATAGTTAAGAGGTTTAGAAAAGCAAAGAAAGCTAATGAGAATAGTAATTGATACTAATGTGTTAATATCGGCAACATTTTGGAAAGGAGACTCGTTCACAATTCTTAAAAAAAATAGAAAATCAAAAAAACTTTGAGTAGTTTTTTGGATCTCAGATTATTTTATCTCTTCTTTCAAATTCTTTTATTGTATCAACAAGAATTTTAAAGTCTATAAATAAATAATTATTTCCACACATTTCAAGTATCTTACTACTGCTCAAACCTATTATGCATACATTACCCATTCTTTTCTTTAATAAAATAAGTGCGGTTTCACTTATCCCACAATATCTATTTTTAAAACTCTCAAAGTTCATTATATCTTCTTTTGCCAAATTTTCTTCCTTGATAAAGGCAAAGTTTTCAATTAGTAAACTAATAATTGCACTAAAATCCTGAGAGCTTGTTACATTATCTCTTAGTTCGTGTATTAATTTTGTAAAGATGTGTGGAGTTATAAAAATAAAATACTCTTCAATATCTCCTTTAATTTTATTTAATAATATTTTAATACTCTTATAACTAATTCTTTCCTCTTCAGATAACATATTAACTCTATCTATCTTTTCTGCATAGCTGCCCTTTAGTAAAAAATAAAGAGGTTTAGGTTCAATTAAAATGCCTTTTTTAAAACAAGAAATGTATTTACTAATTATCAATTCGTTTTGTTTATTATCCAAAAGATAAGCCTCTGGCTCAAATATTTCTAAATCAGAATCCATCTTGTTTATTATTCGGGTGGAAGATTAATCCTTTCCCAATTAATGTTATTTGTTTTATCATCTCTATAACCTTTTTGTAACTCTGATAAGCTCTTAGTCTCAATATCTAATTTAATAGAGTAATATGTTCTTTTTGAACTTCCAAGACTAGTTATTAAACTACAGATTACATAGTATTTTGTTTTATCTCCATTCTTTCTTACTTCTTCAATTCTAAATAGAGCCATATTCAAACTGCCATAAATACTTTCTAAATAACGAATAGCAATCTCAGTAGCCTTCCTTACATCCAATTCATTTTCCATCATTTTAGAATACCTTCCTCTCTTATATAACTAAGAGGCCTCTACTTAAATATATATCTATTATGTAATCATGTATAAGTAAATTACCCAATAGAGAAGTTTGAATAATTAAGAATTTACAAAGGAATTTTCAAACTTCTTCTTTGAGAACTTTGATTGCTCAAATTGGGTCCTATACCCTCACGGCTTGCTGGGTCCCAATTTGAGGCTTAAAAATCTCAAATACTCCCAGCTTGCTAAGGTTGAGATTTTTATTTTGCAAAGGTCTCCAAACATTTAAATCCATAAATCATCAATAATAATAGTATGGCAAACCCAGATTTAGTCAGATTTATTTTAGAAGCTCAAAAAAGAGGCTTTGAGAACAATAAAATAAGAGAAGCTCTGCTAAGCAATAAATGGCCAGAAAGAGAAATAAATTCCGCGTTCGAAGCATTAAGAAAGAATAATCATTTTAAAAAAAGTCTTACAATCTGGTTAGATGCAGAAGTCATAAAAAAATTAGAAAAGCGAGCAAAAAGAATCTTACTCACTCTTCCAGAACAGGTCGAAGACATTTTAAGGAGAAGTGTAATAAATTCAAAGCCAACACAGAAAAAAGAAAAACTCGATGACATGTTAGTTGGCTTATTTTCAAGAAAAACCAAGAAGAAATAAAAAATAAATTTATGTCTTTTTTACAAAAAAAGAACCAACAATAAGGCAAACGCCAACAATCAAAGCACAAATAGAATATTGATAAAATGGTCTCATGGCAGAAGCAACCAAATAACTGATAATCTCGCGACCAAACTGCAAACTCATTTCTGCAGAAACAAATTCTTGAAGAGCACTAGCCCCTAAAAAGATAACAATTAAAATCAACAAACCACAAAGTAAAACAGGCATGCCAACAAACCGCATAGCACTCTTCAAATTTCCAGAAACAAAATAAATTATTAAAATGAGCAACACAAAAATCAATCCAATAAAAAACACACCAATCTTATAATATTGGATATAATCTCTTATTTTATCTAATTTCTCACGTCCAGCACGCCCTTCTTCAATTCCATAAACGCCTGCTAAATCAGTAACATTATTTGAAAAGAGATTTAATCCTTTATATTGAAGATATTCGTCTAAGAATACATCAATATTTTTATCAAATGGTCTGCAAATTTCATCAAGATTATCAAAAGAATATTTCTGCAAGGGTTTACAAACTGTAACAGATTTAACAGAATCAAGAAAGAAATTCCTCAGTTTAGGTAAATCAATTTCGACCTCTAAAGTAAGTTT
>JBBTAL010000046.1:0-2298 GCA_038044225.1 Nanobdellota archaeon | reverse complement strand
CCAAATTGTCTATAACTATATAGTTTGGAATCAATTATATGTAGGAACTAAAGATTTTAAGGATTTGTTTGCTAAACTTAAGAAAATATATTTTAGTGACGATAAATTCAAAAGATACATGGAAGAAGATTGTGTTATTTTCGGTAGGGAAATGAAGGAAAATCAAATGGATTTCTTTTTAGAGGAAGGATTAATGTTTTATTTATTGATTAAGAATAAGGTTAAATTGCCTAATGAATATATTGAAAATAACCAGAAATGGATTCTTTTTTGTTATCCTGGTAAGCCTGTTAAAAGTACAGTTTATCTTTTTCAATTAAATCCCTTTAAATTTAATTGGTCTGACAGCCCTTATCAGAATTCTTGGTATGATTTAGAGGAAAAGAAGTTAATTGAGTTTGACAGGATTGATTTAGAAACTTACAATGTTAAGTAGCGAATATTTTTGTTTAATAGTTTTGTATTGTTTTTAGCAAAAAAGTGTAACTTTTACTTGTTTGTTCTAACATAAAATGATAATAACTTTTTAATTTGCTTTTTTCTTTTGATTTTTCTATTGCATTAAAATAAGCCATTTTATTATCTTTGTATATAATTATTGGCTGATAATTATTGCTGATAAGAATTTTGTTCATTATTAGCCTTCCAGTTCTTCCATTTCCGTCTAAAAATGGATGGATAAATTCATATCTTCTATGAAACTCAAATGCTAGAAGTAATGGGTGCACATTGTTTTTATTTTTTTTATACCAATTTATTAAAGCATTTAGTTCTTCTTCTACTTTTTCTGGAGGAGTTGTTTCTGAATTTCCTACAATATTTGGTTCTTTTTTGAAACCTTTAGGATATTTTTGATTTCCATCTCTTACTAAGTCTTTTGTTAGGATATTATACACTCTTTTTATCGAGGATAGATTAAATTTGAATGATTTTTTTAGATAATCAAAAGCCAATATTGAGTTCTGGACTTCTTTTACCTCATTCTTGTCTTTGTACTTGGTGTCTCCCGTATCTATTATTTCTCTTACTCTATCTGCTGGTATTTTTGAGCCTTCCATATTATTTGAATTAAAAATAAACTCTTTTGCAAATTCGTTATCTATAATTTCTCTGCATTTTTTTCCTTCAATTAGATTTTCTATTTTAATGGAGTCGATTTCTAATTTTTCTGGAAGATGTGCATTATAAGATATTTTGTCTTTTACAGTGCTTAAGAATTTCTTTCTGAAATTAAACTCCTCATTTGAAATTTCATCTATTTTGTCTAAGATGTATTTTTCTTTATTTATTGTTATTGAGTCAACACCTATATGTTTTTTTATTATTAGTTTTTGACTCATAAATGAGACTTTTTTAACAAAGTAAATATATTTGCTTCCATTTAATCGCTTTAGTTCTAAGTGACTCATGCAAAATTGTGGCCATTTGGCTTTATATATTTTACCATTTGGGCAGTAAGAAAAAAGACATATTTACGAGGATAATATAATTTTATATGACTGTTTGGGCAGTAAAACTATCTTATATTTTTACCATTTGGGCAGTAAATCAATATTGTGCTTTATACCTTCCTCTGCGTTCTACTTTTTCTAATTGAGATATTACTTGCTTTGCAGTTTTTGATTGTTTTTTATAACCTTCTATTACTGATTTGAATGCTTCTTGATATATGGTTGGGTGTTTGGCTTCTAGGGCTTGTTTTATTAAATGGAGGTCTACTGCCTTGTCCTCTATTCTTGATGACTGAAAGCCTAGGCCGTAGTCTATGAAATAGACTTTATTTTCTTTTTCATTTAGAATCATATTTGATGTAGTTAGGTCTCCATGAATTATATTATTGTCATGTATTTTTGCTAAATTGTTTCCTATTTTTTTACATACTTTTTTGAAGTTTGTTTTTTCTAGACTTTCTGCAAGTTTCTTTCCAGGAATGTATTCTAGCTCTATTGTGTTTCTTGTTTCATCTGAACCGATTACTTTTGGAGTTGGGATTATTTTAATTGCTTTTTCTAGAATCTTTGCTTCACTTCTAGTTCTTAGTTTTCTTATTTTAATATCTAACTGTGGATGTCTGTATGATTTTTCTATCCTGTTTTTTGTTATTATACTGCCTTGTTTTGTTATGATTGCTTCTGCTCCTCTGGCGATGACTGATGATTTCATATTAATCTCTAATTCGTAAGGTTTATATATTATTATCATTTATCTTATTTATGAAAGGTGTTGATTCTGTAATTATTGTTTTGGCTTTGGTATTGGTTGTTTTCGGTTTGCTAACTTCTCAGCGTAGTGAGTTCT
>JBBTAL010000045.1:0-2294 GCA_038044225.1 Nanobdellota archaeon | reverse complement strand
CAAACTTAGTGGCTTTTTTTAGAATAATTTAATAGTTATACCCCGACCCTCTGGGTCGGTTGGGTAAAAACTTAAGTAAGCTAAGCTCCAGATTTTTTAATGGAGATCGAACATGCTTCTCATTGTACTTATAGGATAAGATATCACATGGTTTTTGTAGTAAAATATAGAAAACAAATGCTTCTGAAGAAAGTTCCTCTTGAATATTTCAAGAAAATTTTGGAAGGGATTGGACAAAGATATTATTTTACTTTTGAAGCAGTAGGAGTTGAAGAAGACCATTTTCATATTGTGCTTGGCTCTGCTCCTCGTTATGCTCCAAGTGATGTGATAAGAATAATCAAGAGCATAACCGCGAAGAAAATATTTGAAGATTATCCAGAAGTCAAAGACTTTTTGTGGGGAGCAAACTTTTGGAGTGCAGGAGGACACATTGATACAGTGAGTGAATTTGGTGGGCTTGAGAGAATCAAAAAGTATGTTCTTGAACAAGGCAAGAGTGAAGGGCAACTTCAGTTGCTCAGTTTTATCTGATACCCCGAGGCTCTGCCTCGGTTGGGAGTTTCATTTGGTCGGCATTTCTAATAACAACTAGTTTATCTCCTTCTTTTATGTCTTTTCTAAGTTCTCTAGGAATAACTACTTGTCCTTTGGAACTCATCTTTGTCATGTTAATTTCCATGGTAAGATTAGTCTTACTAGTTATATAAATGTTTGTTATCCCACCATTTAAAAACAATTAACTCTTTATGGTTCTATGAGTAGCGTGTTGATAATTATTCTTTGTCTTTTGGGTTTAGCTATTACGGGTTATATTATATTTGCTCATGCTTGTAATAGAAAAGTAGTTTGTCCTAGTTTTAGTAAGAGTTGTAATACTGTTCTAGATAGTAAGTGGTCTCGCGTTTTTGGAGTAAAAAATGAGATTACTGGATTTTTGTATTATGTTTTTGTATTTACAGTTACCGGACTTTCTTTGACTTCGTATAATGTTCTTTTTGTTCTTAAAGGGCTTGTTAGTATTGCAGTTCTGTATTCGGCGTATCTTACTGTTATTCAGTCTAAGAAGTTAAGACACTTTTGTTTTTATTGCATTTGCACTGCGATAATTAATTTGTTGTTATTTGTTTTGATTGTTTTGTAAATAGATTTTAATAATAAAAATCCCCCCACCAAGAGTTGAACTTGGGTATACCGGGTTCTATATAACAACCTTTGATTTCTAACGAAATCATGCCGATTGCGCTTCATCCTCATTCCCTTTAGGGAAATGTCTGCGCTATTCTACAGCCGGTCACTCTACCGTTGAGTTATGGGAGGCTTATAAATAGGTGAAGATTATCGTTTTTAAATATACTGGCTATCCCACTTTAATTTTTTTCTAGGGTAGAAGAACGAGGCGTTTTTGTAAATATAATTGTATAATTGTAGTATCTCTGTCTTAGTGTTATTCCTTAAATTCCACACATTTCCTTTATCTTTCCATATTTTAAATTTGTTAAATCCTTTTTCAACAAAAATTTTATTTAAGCCTGTAAGAAAATCTAATGACCCAGAACTAATTTTGAAAGTGTAATTATTGCCACTAAAAATAATTGAACCGTCTCCGTCAAAAGTGCCCCTAATATAATCCCAAATATATTTGTCTTCTTGAAGAAATATTTTAGGCACTTTAATATTATTTGATTTTGCTCCAGAAGGAATCCCTAAGGAATTTATGAAAAGAGTTATATTCTTTGATGAAACATAGATTTCATAATTTGGTCTTAATGAGAATCCTGTTTTTCTTAATCTAATTGATGCTTTGTAGCCGAATAATAAAGAAATAAGTTTTAGTATTAAATCAACTTCTTCTTTTTCACTTGTATAAACCATTAGCCTATATTGGCCTTTTTCTTTTGTAACTTGCAGGTGTCCATCTGTTGAAACTAGACCTAAAAAATAGCTTAGCTCTTTAGTCATGCTTTCAGGAGTTATTGGTTTTTGGAATGATTTGCATTTGTAACCAACTGTTTCTAACATTTTATTCCAAGTGCCAAAATGCTTTCTTGATAAGGCGTAAAGTGTTGCATTATCTCTTTTAACAGGTCTTCTTCCTAAGTCTCTTTCAATATCTTTCAACTTCTGAATAACTCTTTCTTGATTTAAATCCACTTTATAAATTAGATTCCTATATATTTATATTTTCCTATTAGTGGTTAAATTATAGTAGAATTATGTCTTTTAAATGTTATCGATGTAATATTTTTATAGTCTTGTTTTGTATATACAACAGTTTTTCTCCAAAGTTTCTC
>JBBTAL010000044.1:0-4900 GCA_038044225.1 Nanobdellota archaeon | reverse complement strand
GATATACTTAAATTCAAATCTTCAAAAAAATAACCTATTTAGTTCAATCAACTGTGACTGGTTGAATATTCTTTTTTTACTATAATCCTTAAATAGTCTGCTTTGTTTATTGGTTAGTCATGGTAAGCTTTTCTGATTACTTTGTTGGTTTTGTTAATGAATTGGAAAAGTCTAAAGATACATTGATCGGGCAGGTTCAGTTAAAATTAGGAATTAATTATTGCGATGCAGAGGACTGTTTTCAGGAGGCTTATGTCGGATTAATTGAATCTTCTGAATCTGGTAGGCTGGATCCGAATAAATCTGGAAGAGGGTATTTTTGCGAGATTTTAAAAAATACCTGTTTGAATTTTTTGAGAAATAGGAAAATAAGAATGAATAAAACTTCTGTTCTGGATGACATTGCTTCTTTTCCGAGCGATTCTAAAAGCCCTTTAGATGAAATTACGAGTGAAGAAACTTTTAAGAATGTTGAAAGAGTGTGGGCTTCAATGCCTCGTTCTTGTTATGAGGCGTTTAAACTTTATGTTGTTGAAGGCATTTGCAGAGATGAAGTTGCTCAAAGATTAGGATTAAGATTAAATGCTGTTTCAGTTAGAGTAAATAGAGCCAGAAAATTTTTGAGAAAAAATATTAAAAATTAAGTTACTATATTTATTACTATGGAATTTACACTTTTCTAGATAAATGTTTAAATAGAAGTTATTCTCTTTATTTTGTATGAAACATATGTTTAGAGCGTGTTTGCTTATTCTTATCGTCTTTTTAGCAGTTATTGGTTTTATTAATGCTAAACCAAATCCTGCTTCATTACTATTTAATCAACAGATTGCTACTCAAAATAATATGCAGATGTTTTCTAATGTTAATGGTCCTCAATTTAATGCTTTAATACAGCAATTTCAGAAAACTTCTTCAGTGAGTTTTACACCTGCTTCTGGAAATGGTAATCCTGGAGTTGCTGGTGCTTCTAATCTTCCGTCAGTTATAATTCAAGCAACTGGTAATTTTAATCCGGGTGGAACTATTATTTTGACAGTTACTGGTTCTCCTTCTATGACTTTTCATCCATTTATTTTAATTTTTTCTTTAAGTGGTGATTACCCTGGTTTGACTTTTCCCGGTGTAGGGACAATTCCCGCAAATTTTCCCTATATAGCATCTTTTTTTGGATTTTTGGGACCTAGTGGATCATCGCAATTTATATTGCAAATTCCTAACGACCATAGTTTAATGGGATTGCCTTTGACTAGTGCTGTTGGAGTAATTAACCCTTTTAGTAATGAGATTTCATTGTCAAATCCTGTGAGTTATACTATAGGTAGTGGTGTTGTAGGTGTAAGCTGTTGCACTCAAGGGGTATTGAATGGACCTGAAAGTCAGTGTATTTCTGAAGGCGTTTCAGTTAATTATTGCCGTTTGAACACTGAAGGAGCTGTTCAAGATTGTATTCCTCAAGATGTAGGAGTTGATCCTGCTCCTACAAATATTAGTAGTTTACAACCCGGTAATGTTTCAGCTGGTTCTTCCTTTATTACTAATTTAACGAGGGATATTGGTTTGAGCAATATCACAAGAAGGACTTACAATAACTTGACTTATGATTGTGACGACTTTGCCGACGATTTGGAGCAGTGGTTACAAGGGCTTGGATATAATGCAACATTTACTCAGTTTGTGAAGTATGTAGGCAACACATCGACGATAGATTATATTCATGCTGTGATTGATATTCATCTTCCTGATGGCTCAACTATCTGGGTCGAGCCTCAAACAGGAGCAATTATTAATTTAGATTTTGATGGAGATGGAAATGTGGAGGCTAATGTAAATGAACCTTACAGAAATGGACATCATCCTACAGATGACAATGCTAAGATTTATGTTTACGATAGTGCTGCAGGAGCCGCGGCTAATGGCGCTCCGAGAGATTGATTGGAGTTGATGATAAGAAGGTTTTTAAGTGAGTTTTTTGTTTGAATTTTATGGTCGGGAATATTAAGCCTTTTGTAGCTAAGGATAATGCGATTAAGATAAAGAGGCGCTTAATCGGAAGATTTGATGCGTTTTTTGATGAACCTTCTAGAACTGAAGGGCAGATAAGGGAAGCTTTTTATGCAGTTTTAGGGAGAGATTTTTGTTTTGATATGGATTATTTTGCAAGAAGCGGATTACCCTTATCTGGAAAAAAGGTTGTGCGTTTTGTTTCTAATAGTCTTGTGTATGCTAAAAGTTATGATGTTTATGTTGATATAGATAACTGCGCAAGATAGATTACATTTTGTTCACAGTTATCTATAATAGATTTTCGGAGTTAATTTCTTTCTTCTAATTCTTTTTTGATTTGTTCTATGAATGTTTCTTTCTTTACTCCGAATTGTGGCTTTTGTCCTCTTGGGCGAACGGCTAATGTGCCGTTTTCTTCTTCTTTGTCGCCGACTACTAATGAGTAATTGACTTTTAACATTTCAGCGTCACGTATCTTTGATTGCACCGTATCTGAACGAGTGTCTGTGTCTATTCTTGCAAGTGGGAAATGTTTCTTTAATTCTAGTGCTAATTTTTCAGTGGCTTTGTTGTTTCTGTCTGTGAATGAGATTACTCTAATTTGTCGAGGGGAGAGCCATAATGGTAATGCTCCGTTTGTGTGCTCCAAGAGGATACCTATAAATCTTTCTAAAGAGCCGTATATAACTCTGTGAAGCATTATTGGTCTTTTTTGACTATTGTCTTTGTCAGTGAATTCTAACTCAAAGCGCTCAGGCATTGCAAAGTCAAGCTGTATTGTTGATACTTGCCATGTTCTTGCTAAAGAATCTTTTACATGGAAGTCTATTTTAGGACCGTAAAACGCCCCGTCTCCTTTATTTACTTTATATTTTATTTTTATTTTATCTAATGCTTTAGATAACATTTTTTCTGATTTATCCCACATTTCGTCGGTGCCTATTCTTTTTTCTGGACGAGTTGATAATTCTACATGGTCAAATTCAAGATTAAATTTTTTATAGAATTTTTGAATTAATTTTGCTACGCCCATAATTTCTTCTTCTACTTGATGGTCGTCTGCACAAAATATGTGGGCATCATCTTGAGTAAACTGGATTACTCTAAATAAACCATTTAGAACTCCAGAGAGTTCTGTTCTGTGAACTGTGCCCATTTCAGATGTTCTTAATGGCAAGTCCCTATAAGATTTTGAGTTTGCTCTAAATACTAACATCCCTCCAGGACAATTCATAGGTTTTACTAAAAATGGACGGTCCTCGTAGTCTGTTGTAAAATTATTTTCTTTGTATTTATCCCAATGTCCTGAAATTTTCCATAACTTGCTGTCCATTATTTGAGGAGTTTTTAGTTCTTGGTAGTTTTCTTTTATATGTTCCTCTCTCCAGAAATTTATTAATTCATTATATATCGTTAAGCCATTACTGTGCCAGAAAACCATTCCAGGAGCTACTTCATTGAAACTGAATAAATCTAGTTTTTGTCCGAGAATTCTATGGTCGTTGTCTTTGAGCTTAGAAGTGTCTAGTTTCGAACGGGATATTTGTTGTAAGAGATTCTTATGGTTGATTGGTTCTTCTTTGGGAACTATTTTTGTTTTAGTTTCTTGCGATGAATCTGACTTAAATTCCTTACTTAACTCTGCAAGTGGATGGCCTTTACATTTAAATTCAAATTCTTTATAATATCCGAACGGAGCTCTTGTTACGTGTTTGAATTTTTTATTTAATTGTGATTCTGCTTCTTTTAAGAGTTCTAAAGCTAAATGTGGTTTTGCTAAGTTTGATGAGAGGTGTGCATATGGGTATAGCACTATGTTATCGGTTTTTACTTCTTTTGCTGTTTTTTCTACTGCTTCTATTAATTGTTTAATTTCTTTCTCTGAATCACCTTGTTCTATAGATGTTAGTATTAAGAGACATTCTTTTACTTCTTTTTCTTCTTTTTCTTTTGGCGAGAGTTCTTCAGCATCTTTAAGGGCTTTCTTTAAAGGTTTGAATTTGATGTAATCGCAATGTAATGTTAGTATTTTCATGTTTAGTTTATATTAACAGGATATTTAATATTGATGATTATCAAATTACAGCAATGTTTAAAAGTTCTATTATTGCATTTATTTAATATGGATTTGAAGACTAAAAAACACCTTATTAGACATTGCCTTTCTGATGCTCTTCAAAATGATATTGGGCAGGATTCTAGAGTTATAGACGCTTCCAGATATATGTCTTTAAACGGTTCTTCCGGGCTTTATAGGCCTTTATTGTTATTGTCTACTGCAGAATGTTATTCAGTTCCTATTCAAAGAGCATTGCCTATTGCCGTAGCCATCGAACTTGCGCATGTTGCCAGCTTGATTGCCGATGATATAATGGATAATTCTGATAAAAGACGAGGCAGTCTTTCATGCCATAAGAAATATGGACGGGATATTGCTTCTCTTAGTCATATGTATCTTAGAGAGGTTGTTCAGGAGATGATTGATGAAAAAAATGACTTTTCTGATAAACAGAAAAGAGATATTACTCGCAGAGCGCTTCATGCTGGAAAGAAGATGATTTACGGTCAGGAGAAAGATGTTCTTCAAAGAGATTTAGACACTCCCGAAAAAATTATTGAGATGTATGAACAGAAAACTGGCTCTTTGATTGGTTCTGCTCTTGCTTGTGGGGGGATTATTGGAGATGCCTGTCATGATGATATTAATAGATTGAATTATATAGGAATTGCTATGGGGGTTTCTTATCAGATTATTGATGATGCTTTGGATGAAAGGGCTTCTTCTTCTGAAACTGGGAAACCATCAAATCAGGATTTAAAAAAACAAACTCTTGTTAAAATGGTTGGATGGGATAAAATCAAAATGTTAAAGTCTGAAAAAGATGCGTTAGTT
>JBBTAL010000043.1:0-2603 GCA_038044225.1 Nanobdellota archaeon | reverse complement strand
AGACAACAGGAAAAATCCATTAAGAGCATCAATATATACAGGAATCGCTTACCTCATCGCAGTAATTCTTTTAGTATCTCCTTACTTTATTCTATCAAACGTGTATTATTCAACAGGAATAATGCTAATATTAGTAATTATAATAATCGCAGCATATACAAAATATGATTCCAAAATACACAATGAAAGCTTCAAATCAAAATTCTTTGAGATGTTTTCAATAACTTTAGTAGTTTCTGTAATAAGCTTTTTATTCGGGATGTTGGTTAAGAAATTGACGGGTTAAATGCTCATGTAGGTATGCCATGTCAATTGTGTCTATCTTAACTTATTAATGTCCTAATGAGATTTAGTCGCTTGAATTTCTAATTAAAACAAATCATAGAAAGTTTTAATAGTAGATAGAAATAATATTATTTGTGGTTAAAGTTATCCTTTCAGAATCAGATGATCAGAAGAAACAAATAGAAGAGTGCATTAAAATAATCGATGAAATGAGCCTTGAATACTCGAAAGATAATAAGCTCGTTTTGGATTTATCTTCTTTGAAATGGATGTTATGTTGCTCTGCTCTTTTGCTTAGTGGCAAAATAGTAGAATTAAAAAATAAAGGTTATAAAATCTCAATTATCCCTCCAGAAAAGTCCGATGTTTCTAATTATCTCACTCAATTAGGATTTCCTTTAGGTGGTGGGAAGTCTAAAGATACTTTTATACCAATACATCACTTTTTTATAAAGGAAGGAGAAGATTCAACAAAGTTGATTGAAAAAGAAATTGGAGAGATATTTAAGATAATAGAGAAGAACTTTCCTAGTGGTTTGATAAATGGAGTTTTTTATCTTGTCGGTGAAATGGCAGATAATGTAGACCAACATTCTAAATTCACTCAAGGATCGGTTATGGTTCAATTTTATAATAAAAAAGGACATATAGATATTGCCATACTAGATAATGGGATCACAATTCCTGGAGCGTATGAAAAAAATAATCTAGAATTCAGAGACGATTCTCAAGCCCTAACCAAGGCTTTAAGTGGTATTTCTACAAAAGTTGGTGAGTTGGGTAGGGGTAAGGGTCTTGGAACTTCTAAAAAATTAGTTACTGAAGGGTTAAAAGGAGATTTTTATATATTGTCTAGAAAAGGTTTGTATTGGGCAGAAAATGGAAAGACAGGTTCAAAATTGCTAGAAAAACCACTAAATGGGACTTTAATATGTATGCGGTTTAAGGCTCCCGGCAAAGACTTAAATATTTATCCTTACATAGAATAATATGCAAAAAGTATTCTTTTTAGCTGATAGCTTTGGCAACCAAATAATAACTAGAAATTCGATTAAATTATTTTTAGATAAACTTAGCAGTGCTTCTAATAAAGAAATAATCTTAGATTTTAATGATATTTTTTTTATCTCTAGATCATGCGCAGATGAATATATCAAATGGAAAATAATATCTAGTTCTAAAAAGAATATTATAGAAATAAATATGAATAATGAAGTTAGAATGATGTTTAAGTTAGTTTCTTTGCAATATAAAAGAAATTTAAGTTTATCTGCTTAGATGCTCCGAACTTTTAACCAGATTACTTATCCTTTCAGCGCTCCATTCAAGTACTCCCTTCGTTGTTGCTTCAATTATATAAGAATTAAAATTATTGGAAGACATCACCATATTCTTCCATATAAGAAGTAATACTTAGTTCATTATCATCTAGGATAACTGTGCTTCCTGGAAGTATGGCCATATTATTTAATTTCACAGGAATTTCTACATATTTATCTATCACTTTTTGACCTTCATTGCTTAATACAAATTCTCCATCCGATTGGTAACCCAACTCCCTAAGTAATAATATCTTAGATTCTTTAGAAACTTCCTTTAAAGACACAATATCCATGTTAATCTCCAGTATCTGAATTATTTAATAGTTTCTGACAATATATGTTTATAAATATTCATTTCAAAATTTCTCGATCCCAAGGTGCTGACTCAAAATAAAGTTCTAATGCTTCCTTTAAACGGTTTTTGGCTTGTTTTATTGTATCTCCTTGAGTTACAACATTAGGTATTTGTGCGGAGCTGATGCTGTATATTTTATCTTTGCCTTTTCCTTCTTGGTCAATTTCATGATATTTTTCAATCATAATCTCAATAATTTTTTTATTTCTTCATCAATCTCTTTGAGATAACTATCCTCTAAAATTCCTATTTTTGATATAAATCTTTTTTTATCAAGTGTTTGAAGCTGAAGAACAAGAGCGATAGAATCCTTATCTAAATTATTCTCATTTGTTCTGTTAATTTTTAAGGTATATGGGAGTTTTATTAATGCTTGTAAATTTGAAGTTAATGGAATAACTAATGTTAAATTTGTCCCAGTGTCTCCAATTACAATAGATGGTCGCGTTCCAGATTGTTCCCTTCCCATTTTAGAAGGAAAATCAATAATCCATATTTCTCCTTTATTCATTATAATCTATGTTTTTCAAAGAAATCTGAAGAATCAATTGCTGATGCCTCTTCCCAATCTGTCATTTCTGCTTCAAGATTTTTATCTGTTTCCATATTGGATTTTATATATTCCACATCTGATTGCAGTT
>JBBTAL010000042.1:0-1163 GCA_038044225.1 Nanobdellota archaeon | reverse complement strand
GAGCAATATCTCTTTCCGTTTGAGAACTATAAGAAACTGGATTTGCATGTCCAGATCCAACATTTCCAGAAGAACCATTCTGTCCTTTTACAGCATCAGCAATAGTTCTCGCAGCTTCCTTCTGCGCTTCAGCCTCTCTTTTAGAATTCTCGGCCTGAGAATGAAGATAAATATATCCGGCAGGTAAAGCAGCCCAACAACCAGAAAGTGAAAATGAAGAAACGGCGACGGCTCCGCCTAAGACCAACCCCCTCAACCCCATGCGTCTCGACGTCCTAGACTCCATGAATATGATAAATAATAGAGATTAAACGAATATTTAAACCTTACTGTAACTGGAAAGTTACACTTTTACTTTCTCTTTCGATATAATTTCTTCAATTTGTTTTTTAAGAACAGACAAATCTTTTGTTATTATATCCCAAACAATTACAATATCTATATCAAAGTATTGATGAATAATTCTATCTCTCGTTCCAGCTATGTTTTTCCACATGACTTGAGGATATTTTTCAGTAAATGTTTCAGGCAAATTTTTAATAGCCTCGCCAATTATCTCTATTTGCCTTATTATTGCACTTTGCTTTAGTTTATCACCTTCAAGCTTTTCTATTGTTAAACCTTTTGAAAAATCTTCTATCAAACTAATACTTTCAATAATATGCTAAACAAAAATTATAGAATCCTTTTTCATAAAATCCTTATCTTTTCATTTAATATTCTTTTTCTCAACAAACGATAAATTCCATTATAAGTAATCAAATCTACTTTTTTCCCCAAAACCTCTTCTAATTCAAAAGCAATGCCAAAAAATCTAAAACCCATTCCCTTTGGAGGTTCAATCAAAATATCTATATCACTATTTTTCTTCTGCTCTCCGCGTGCATAACTACTAAAAATCCCTGCTTTCTTCACACCATTTTTCTTCAATATCTTTATTATTTTAGGTTTTATCCTATTAATTTCTTTGTTCGTAAAATAATCATGTTTTCATCAATTTTTATAGTTTTCTATTTAAAAGCTGTGTAGCTTTAATCACGCAACACAGCATTTTTTCGATAAGATTTATATATCTATTTCTTTTGAGATATAATGTGATGGTAAAACATATAATTAAGTACTCGTTGATTACAATTCTTATTTTAGGAGTTGTTTCAGTAGTT
>JBBTAL010000041.1:0-5916 GCA_038044225.1 Nanobdellota archaeon | reverse complement strand
CTACGAAGACAAGCAAATTAAAATAGAAGCAGCTCAAATGGATCACGGCATTCCTACATTAGCATACAGCATAATCATAAAAGACCAAATAAGAATAGACAAAGCAAAACTAAAAAAACTAAAACTTCCAAATTCACCATTAATAGGACAGCTTCAACAAGGCAAAGATATCGTATTCAACAATAAAAAAATAAAAGCTAAAAGTGTAACTTACATCCAGAAAGGAAAAAAAATAACAATAATTCTAGACACTGCAATGAATCAAAACGCAATAGACTTAGCAAAAGACTCGAACCTCTTAATCTGCGAATCAACATATTCAGCAGAAGAAACAGAACACGCCAAAGAATATAAACACCTCACGACAACCGAAGCAGCAACAATTGCAAAGAAAGCAAAAGTAAACCAATTAGCCCTAGTTCATTTATCAGAAAAACACGCCCACTTAGCACACATCCTGTTAAAAGAAGCCAAGAAAGTCTTCAAAAACACTTCAATCCCAGACGACCTTGCGATATTGAAAGTTTAAACTCCCAAGTAACTCAAAAACAATCTTTAAAAAATATCCGAGTCTCCTAAAAACGATGAGCCCAAAAGCTTATAAATTATAGCTCGTTAACTACATTCTGAAGGAGATAAAATGAATTTTTTAGAACTAGCAAAAAAAAGAAAGACAACATTTGAATTTTCCGATAAAATTGTTTCAGATAAAAATATATATTTACTATTGGAAGCGGCACGTTGGGCTCCATCATGCGCAAATATACAACCATGGCATTTTATAGTTGTCAAAAACAAAAAGCAAATTGACAAATTGATGAAAACTGTAAATTATGGTTTTTTCCATGAAACCCCCCCCAACTTATAGCCTGTGTACTTCTCAACGAACGATGTGCGGAACCAAATCATTCTTGCTTTAGAGGAATTAAACCTGCAACTCATGATTCATTTATGTGTGTCGGAATTGCGGCAGCCCAAATATGTTTAGAGGCAGAAGATTTAGGCATTTCTTCTTGCTTACTAACTCCAAAACAAAAAGAATCTAAAAAGATATTAAAAATTGGAAAGAAGGACGTTGTGCCTTTGCTTGTCGGATTAGGTTATGAAAAGAAAAACACCTTCAAGAGAAAAAGAGAAAGAATTGATTTGAAAAAGCTCGTTTCAAAAGAGTATTTCGGAGAGAGGTATTTATGAAAGGGGCTCAGTGGTTGATATATGCAGATGAGGACAAAAAGTTGGTTTGGGATTATGTTTCTAAATTAATGAGAGAACATTCCAAAAAATTGTTAATAAGTTTCTCTAATGATATCTTCTCTATCTTAGAGGATTCAAAAATCCCCTTAAAGAACACAGCACTCATCACAACTAAATTTAACAAAAAAATTCCAGAAACAACGTTTCTAAATGAACCATTCTCATTAGTTGAACTTTCAATTTTAATTCAGGAATCTTTAAATAAAATTAATGCAAATATAGTTATTTTTGATGCACCAGAACAAATTCTCATTCACAATTCAGTCTTTACAGCAGAAAGGTTTTTTTCTTATTTGAAAAACATTTTTATGAACAGAAATATTGAATCTATATTTCTCTCAATAGACTCAGAAATTACTTCTAACATCATTCCAAAAGTAAGCAACCTTTACGAATGCAAACTCCTGTTAAACAAGCAGACAAAATCTTCAAGAGAAATATTAGAAAAGTTAAGAAAATAAAACTAGAAGTTACTTATATTCCACCTAGAAAATCAAACTCCCAAGTAACTCAAAAACAAAAAATAAATCTAATTATCAAAACAATTATAGAATCAAGCAGGAGAAATAAAGATAATTGTGTCCCCGCGCAAGAAAGTAGGGCCGTAATTTCTCTTTAGTTCGCCATTTAACATTTCTTTAGCGTTGTCAAGGACTATATTGATATGTATATCAAAAGCCTTTAACACTCCAGAGAACTGTCTGTCGTTCTTTAACTGCACGATAACCTCTTTTCCCTTTGAATTGTTCAAAAGGTCTAAAGGTCTCTCAATGACGTTTGCCATAACTGGTTTTTACAATAAGAGTATTTAAAGATTATGTCAAAGTTTGTCTAACTAAAACTTAGTCCAATTTTTAACAAAGTTTAAACTAATTTTAAATAATTTTGTAGTTCTTCAGTAGAATAAATACTAATTCTCTTTTGGTCTTTGAGCCCTTTATCATTACTCCAAATAGAGCAATTAAGGTTTATAGCTAAAGCAATATAATCTATATCATCTTTATCTGGAGAAACTCTAGCAGCCTCTAAAAGACAATCCTTATAATTATCTAGAGAGATAAAGTTTACTCTATTACTAAGAAGAATAATAGAAGCCAAAAGTTGAGAATAACTAAGGTTAGATTTAAGAGAGATTTCATCTTTATGCTCCATGAATTCATCTAAGATAAAATCCGGAGCAACTAACTCAAGTTTAGGATTAAGCATGAGTTCTAGGGTTCGGCTCATAGTTATTAAAGTAGAAAATAAAATGTTAGCATCAAAAACTAGAAGCATTTTACACTAAACCTTTAGATCTTAGTTTATTGAATCTTCCTTTCTTTATCTTTTTCCCAAGTTCAATAGCATCTTCTTCAGTTAATGCGCTCCCCTCTGTAATTTCTCTGAATTTATTGAGTAAAATTATCCTCTTCTGGATAGCTTCCCTAGCTATGACGCTCCAGTTTATCTCTGGAAATTTTTTCATTTCTTCCTTTATATCTTCAGGTATTGCTAATGTTAAGTTAGTCATATTTGTGTAATATGTGTAATATGTGTAAGTATATAAACCTTATCCTATCGAATTTAATTAAAACAAAAAACAGGCTATTCAGAAACCCTTAAAATCAAAAAAACTTAGAGTAGTTTTTTGGATGCTCAAAGTGTACGTTTTCAAACACTTTGACATTATCACAAAAAATAATTTTAATCTGTGAATATCAATTCGCAAGGTTTAAAAACAATCATTTGAAAAACAGTACATGAATCACGGAAGAAAAACGACAGGTGGAAAATACCATAAAGACCATAAAAGAAAATGGTATGAACACAAGTCTCAAGAAAATGAAACATCTCTAGGAGAAACAAAAAGTAAAATAGTTCGTAAAAGAGGAAATCATAAAAAAGCAATTCTATTAAAGTCAAATAAAGCAAATCTGACAATAGGAAAAAAAACAGAGCAAGTAGATATAAAAAACGTTTTACAAACACCTCAAAACATTTTCCTTGCCCGTCAGAATAGACTAATCAAAGGAGCAATAATAGAAACATCAAAAGGCAAGGCAAGAATCACAAACAGACCAAGCAGAGAAGGCGTAATAAACGCAATTCTAACAGAATAAAATGAGCAAAGAAAAATATAGACCAAATAACTATGTAAGCGAAATTTTAGGAGCATTTAGACATTCAAGACCTGGAGACTACAAAGCATTAAAAGATTCTCTCGAAGGCCTCTCCCCTACTAGCATAAGAAGAGTATATGTATTCACCAGAGGATACAAAGACATTATAGAAAGTGCATTAGGTAGTCCAGATTCGGCAGTAGCAATAATAGGGAGAATAGTGGAAAGTTTAAGAGCCCATAAAAAAGACAAAGGTGACTTATCAGTGCCTCTTGAAATAGAATTAGGTAATGAAACTATTTTAACAAGAGATGACCAAAGACCGAACCGTTCAATAATTCACGAAATGCAATATAATGGAACACCAAAAAATCAATTTGACGACCACGACTGCACAAGGCAATAAGTCAAAAATCACAAATATCTTTTAAAAAAACCAATACGAAGGTTTAAATACTCTCAGAAAAACAATACTTTATAAATCTTTCGTCCTATGAATTTTGTTAAAAGATGCCCAGAATGCAATAGTATCAATCTTACGCATGACGACCAGAAAGGAGAAATAATCTGTGGAGATTGTGGTTTAATCGTCGAAGACAAAATGGTTGACACTGGACAAGACGTCGGAGGTCAATTTGACAAATCAGAAAAAAAGGGAAGAGGCGGAGCTCCTATGTCCAGACAAAAGTTTGACCAAGGACTTACAACAAACATCGGAGAAATATCAGACATTTACAAATTAGAAGCCGGTCAGACAAGAAAATTTCTAAGATTAAAAAAGTGGCAGGAACGAGTCTCAACATCTATTGAAAGAAACTTAAGATTAGCAATGGCAGAATTAAGACGGGTGTCCTCATTCTTAACACTCCCTTCAGTTGTTAGAGATGAAGCCTCAAGAGTATATCAATTCGTCTTGCAAAGAGGACTAGTAAGAGGAAGAAGCATGGAATCAGTAATAGCTGCCTGCATCTACGCAGCATGCCGTTCATACAACATCCCAAGAACTTTAGACGAAATAGCAAACGCTTCAGATGTAGCAAGAAAGGAAATCGGCAGAACTTACAGATTTATAATAAGAAAGTTAGGAATTAAAGTTAAGCCAAGCTCGCCAAAAGATTACATCTCTAGATTCTCATCTATCCTGCACTTATCCCCTCACGCTCAAAATGAAGCAATTAAAATACTAAAAAAAGCAGATATTTCAGAATTAACATCGGGAAGAGGTCCAGCAGGAATAGCAGCCGCAGCCTTATACGTATCCGCTCTAATGAACGACGAAAAAAAGACTCAAAGAGAAGTAGCAGACGTTGCAGGAATCACAGAAGTCACAATCCGAAATAGATACAAAGAGCTAATAGAACGCCTAGGCATCGAAGACAAACTCAAATTAAAAGAAGCAGAATCCAAGACCGCGAAGCAAAAATCAGGACAATAAACAACCAAATATGGACAACTGCGTTAATATTATTACATTGCGTCGCAGTTGGACAGATAGATATAGGCAATTCTGTTGATTGCGTTACCTATTTTCCAAATTGTCTATTAGAGGTTTAGGAACAAAATGTAACTCAATTATGAGCAAATTCAAAGAATTTGTAAGTTTGTTGCGACTTGTTCGCAACTTTATCCTAAATCTCTATATCTTATAAAAATTACTACTCTAATCAGCAACAAAACAGCCAATTAACTTAAAAACCATAATTTTCTAAAATAAAGATGAATAAAACATTAACATCTTTGGTTCTCGCAGGAACAGCATCTCTTTCAAGCGGTTGCACAGCAACCTATCTTGCAAATAAAGACTTTGTATACGAAAGTAAGGAAAGCTCTGTAACAAATAGAGATGGTCAATACACAATCCCTTCAGTAACTCTTGCTGGAAAAGAATTAAACCCCCAAGTATCTTACAGACAAGAAAATGGAGAATTGCCTATCTTCTTCAAACCATCTCAGACTGAAGGTTCATGGATAGTTAAAGATAGAAAAAACAGAACAATAGATTTAGAAACAAAAACCGTATTTGTCACACCAATATATCTTAATTCAGCAGGCAATCCAGCAACAGAAGTATATTTCAATACAAAAGGACGCTTTGCATTAAATGCAAAGGTGAATAGAGAAAGAAATAGCAAGGAAATTGCAGTGAAGAATTTCACCCACAATGATCTTGAATACGAGATAGCCACTATATCTATAGACACAGACAATGACAAAAAAACTCCTAAAGAAGAATTTTATATTCCAGTTATCCTAACTGAAAGAGAAGAAATCAAAGACATTTTACTAATCCCAGTTGATGGAACAAAAGAACTTATAGATCCTGTAACTGGAAGAATAATGCTCCGCACATCTCCAGGAAACATTCATTTCTTAAAGGAAATAAATTCGGATGCCTATTTCGCAAGACTTATAAATGTACCTTCAACACAAGAAAACAAAGGCACAGAAACTCCTGCAACAATAACTCCTGCAGTAATAGCTAAATAATTTTTTATTTTACCTGTACAGCTTGACTTCGCCACTTTCTCATAGCTCTAGCTAAATTAACCTCCTAACTCGTTTT
>JBBTAL010000040.1:374-2548 GCA_038044225.1 Nanobdellota archaeon | reverse complement strand
GTTCTAATTTTACTTCTTTTAACTCTTGACATTTCTTTTCTATCAGACTTTTCTCGTTCTATTCTGAGAGTTTCGAATTCATCATTTTCTTTTTTATTTGACATGTGTCTTTTTAACTAATTTGTAATTTAAATAGTCTTTGAGATTATATTTTTGTGTACAGATATCCTTATTAATTACCTTATCTTTAATTTAAGGTATGGGTAAGGATGTTCATAGTGAGGCTCGTGAGCTTCTTGATAAATTTGGAAAAGACTTAAAGGATGTTAAAATTGGCAAGGGTCGTAAGACTCGTTCTTCTAGAAAGAGAAAGTCTTATAGGGATGAAGAAGAAGGCGATGAATATAATGGAGAGTTCAAGACAATAATGTTTAATAATGCTGTACATAAAGATGGTTCGTACCTTTTCTTAGAAAAAGGGCATTGGAATTAATGAAATGCAACAACAATCAAATATTTTTAATGTTGGAACTTTAGTTGGTGGAAAGGCTCCTGACTTTACTGCTTCAATTTTTCACGAAAATAAATTTAAACATATTAGGTTGAGTTCTTTGAAAGGTAAATGGGTTGTTCTTGCTTTTTATCCTGGAGATTTTACATTTATTTGTCCTACTGAATTAAGCAGATTTGCTGATTTATATTCTGAATTTAAGAAATCTAATGCTGAGATTTTAAGCGTTAGCACAGATAGTGAACATGTGCATAAGGCTTGGTGGGATCAATCTCCTTCGATTAAGAAGATTCAATACCCTATGGTTGCAGATACTGCTGGGAAAATAAGTAAGATGTATGGTGTTTATATTTTGGAAGGTGTTGATGAAGGTCGAGCTTTACGGGCTACTTTTATTATTGATCCTGATGGAATTGTAAAGAGCGCAGATATTCATGATAATTCTATAGGGCGTAGTGTAAAAGAAGTTTTACGCAAGTTGCAGGCTGCTAAGTATGTTCGCGAACACGGTGGAGAAGTTTGTCCTGTTGAGTGGGAAGCTGGAGCTAAAACTCTTAAGCCTGGAATTGGATTGGTTGGGAAGATTTGATTTTTATTCTTTTTGAATATAGAGATTTAACATAATTGAGTTACTATTTGTTGTTAAATCTCTAATGGATAATTTACCTATTTAGTAACTCAATCAAGTAAATTATCCATATCTCTAGGGTCTTTTACCGTTATTTCTTTTATCTGTTTGAAAAAGTTGTCTGTACTGATTATGATTTCATTATGAATAATTGCGCAGGCTACATGAACTGCATCAAACATTCCAATATCTGAGTATTCTTCAATTAATTTTTGGCTTTTTTCAATTACCTCTTCATCAACAGAAAGAATTTCTATTTTCATTGCTTTTATTTTGCTTAATGCGTTTTTTGCATCTTCTTCAGAATATTCTCTGTCAAGTACTATTCTTGCTTCAATTACTGTTAAAGCGGATGTCTTTGCGTCTTTTAGGTTTAATTTGTGTACATGTTCTTTGAGCCAATCTTCTTTTTTTATCAAAGCAAGCACGATATCTGTGTCAAGATACATCTGCCCTTTTTCCTCTTCTTATACCTTCTACTATTTCTTCATATGCGTAATCTTCTGCTCTTTTGTGCACTTTTCGCATCATCATCACCACTAATCTTGCTCCAAACTTTAGGGCTTCATTTCTGCTTACAAATTCTCCCTCTTTTACCAAATTGTCTATTCCTTCAGCCAGACCTCTCGGTAGAGCTATTGGAACTATCATTTTTGTTTTTTTCTCCATTATAATAGGTTATATAAATAGTATATAAGCTTTTTTGCCTTTTTTGGAGGTATATTTACCTCTTCATAGTTACTACAATAAAAAGATTTAAATAGTGGTGCAGTGTTGCACAAGATTCTTTGAAATATGGGGTTTTGGCTGGTTCTTCTAACAACTCTAAGAAGTTTATGAGTTTAGAAGAGACTAAGAAATTAGTATGATATGAGCCTGAAGATGATGGGTATGAGATGTGTGGGATTGTTAAGAAATACGACGATTCATTCGAAATTAGAAAGGTTTAAATATTAGTTATACAATGTATAATTATGGGTACAATACAGGTTCGTGTGAGGCGTTGGGGAAATTCTCTGGGGTTGATTCTTCCTAGTGAAATTGTTGAAAGTGAGAAAATAAAGGAGAATCAGGAAATTAATATTTTAATACTTA
>JBBTAL010000040.1:0-364 GCA_038044225.1 Nanobdellota archaeon | reverse complement strand
CTTAAAGATTCTAGGATGGTTTTACGAGAGACTTTTGGGATACTTAAAGGAAAACTTAAGGGCACAGCACAAGAATTTAAAAATGAGGCAAGAAGGGAACTCTATAATAGTTGATGAATTTGAAGAGGAAGAATTCTTTTTTGATTCCTATGCTATTTTCGAGATTCTTAACGGGAATGTCAATTATAAAAAATATGAGTCTTCTAAATTTGTAATTGCAAAATTAAATCTTTTTGAGATTTATTTAAAAATTCTTAGAGATTCTGGTGAGAAAAAGGCAGATGAAATAATGGAGAAGTATTGTTTATTTGTTGCTGATTTTAATCAAGAAGTTATAAAAGAAGCTGCAAAACTTAAAATATTA